>CAYTRJ010000017.1:0-21447 GCA_964440185.1 uncultured Faecalimonas sp.
GAAAGCCAGAATGCAGGTGTGGGAAGAAGAGGACGTGTTTGGGAATCGCCAGCAGTAATTTTTTTATAGTTGTGCAGAAGAAATGGCACAGTATATTTTAGAAACGAAGAGTGTTCAGTTAACGGAAGAAGAGATGGTTACACTTACTTTTCATTTAGCAAAAATGACAGAGGAATGTCGCTGAGAAATATAACACCCAAATATATGAAAACAAAAAGAGTATTGAAAGAGAGAGGAAATAAGAATATGACAACATTTACTTACACTGTAAAAGACGAATTAGGAATTCACGCAAGACCAGCAGGATTACTTGCAAAAGCAGCAAAGGCTTATACAAGCACAATTACAATCGAAAAAGCAGGAAAAACAGCAGGTGCTACAAAGTTGATGGCACTTATGGGACTTGGTGTGAAATGTGGAGACACAGTAACTGTTTCAATCGAAGGAGCAGATGAAGCAGAAGCAGCAAAAGCAATGGAAGAATTTTTCACAACAAACCTTTAAGATAAGAGGAGGAAATCATGAAGATTTTCACAGGAAAAAGTGTTTATGGTGCAATCGCAATTGGAAAAGTATCTACATTTAAACGTCAGGAAATGACAATTGAACGTGTTCAGGTGGCAGATACAGAAGCAGAAAAGGCACGTATTGAAGAAGCAAAAGCTCGCTCAATAGAACAACTTCAAGAGATTTATGAAAAAGCAGTACAAGAAGTTGGTGAAGAAGATGCTCAAATCTTTGAAATTCATATGATGATGTTAGAAGATGATGATTATAATGAATCCATTCAAGAAATCATTGACTCAGAACAGGTAAACGCAGAATATGCTGTTTCTGTAACTGCAGAAAACTTTGCAGCGATGTTCGCAGCAATGGATGATGCATATATGCAGGCAAGAGCAGCAGATATCAAAGATATTTCGAATCGTATGATCCAAAATCTGACAATGAAAGAAGCGAAGAACAACAATGTAAGTGATCAGATGGTAGTTTGCGCAGATGATTTAGCACCAAGTGAAACAATTACACTTGATAAAGACAAAGTACTTGCATTTGCAACAGCGTATGGTTCTTCGAATTCACATACAGCGATCCTTGCAAGAAATATGAATATTCCAGCAATCATTGGCTTGGGAGAAGAATTTCTTTCCTATATTAAAGATGATATGGATATTATAGTAGATGGATTTACAGGAGAAATTTTTGTAGAACCAGATGAAGAGACGAGAGCAAGACTTGCTGCAAAACAAGCAGAAGACTTAGAAAAACAAAAGATGCTTTTAGAACTCAAAGGAAAAGAAAATGTAACACTTGATGGACAAAGTGTAAACATTTATGCAAACATCGGCAGTGTGGATGATGTACAAGCTGTACAAAATCATGATGCAGGAGGAATTGGCCTTTTCCGAAGCGAATTCTTGTATTTAGAAAATACAGATTATCCTACAGAAGAACAACAATTTGAAGCTTATAAAAAAGTGTTGGAAGGTATGGGCGATAAAAAAGTAATCGTGAGAACATTAGACATCGGAGCGGACAAACAAGCAGATTACTTTAATATCGATAAAGAAGAGAATCCAGCACTTGGATACAGAGCAATCCGTATCTGCTTAACACGTCCAAAAATGTTCAAAACACAATTAAGAGCTTTATATAGAGCATCTGTGTATGGAAAACTTGGAATTATGTTTCCAATGATCATTTCTGTTTCAGAAGTAGAACAAATCAAAGCAATTTGTGAAGAAGTAAAAGCAGAATTACGAGAAAAAGGTCAAGCATTCTCAGAAGATATCGAAATTGGTATTATGATTGAGACTCCAGCAGCAGCAATCATGAGTGATAAACTTGCACCAATGGTTGATTTCTTCAGTGTTGGAACAAATGACTTAACACAATACACATTGGCTTGCGATAGACAAAATCCAAATATCGAAAGCTTCTGTGACACACATCATGAAGCAATTTTAAGACTTATTGAAATGGCAGCAAATAATGCACACCAACATGGTGCATGGATTGGAATCTGCGGAGAACTTGCAGCAGACACAAGTTTAACAGAAACATTCCTTCGTATGGGAATCGATGA
Source organism: uncultured Faecalimonas sp. (assembly GCA_964440185.1). Classification (GTDB taxonomy): domain Bacteria; phylum Bacillota; class Clostridia; order Lachnospirales; family Lachnospiraceae; genus Faecalimonas. The sequence goes on from CAYTRJ010000017.1 coordinate 2,087, forward strand.
ATTATCAGTTGCACCAGGTATGGTCTTAAAAGTAAGAGATGTAGTTCGTAATTTAGATTTAAGTAAATAAAATAAGTAGAAAAGGAAGGCGAATTTGCCTTCCTTTTTTGTATAGAGTATAATGGAAGAAAAGAAATGAAATGAGGGCTAGATATGAACTTAATTGATATGCATTGTGATACATTTTGGAAATTTATGAATGAACCGGGTAAATACGAACTTGAGAAAAATACTCTTTGTATTGATTTGGAAAAGATGAAAATGGCAGATAGTTTGGCACAATTTTTTGCTTGTTTTATTCATATGAAACAATTTAATGGAGATTACACAAAGGGATATCAATTTGCACTTGATACGATAGCGCTTGCAAAAAATGAGTTTGAAAAAAATAAAAAAAGCATAGTACTTGCACATAATTATGAAGAAATTATGGAAAATCAATTCCAAGGAAAAATGTCAGCTATTCTTACGGTTGAAGAAGGTGGCATTTTAGATGGGAAGATGGAACGATTGGATCGACTTTACGAAGAAGGGATTCGCCTAATGACACTTACATGGAATGGAGAAAATTGCATTGGCTATCCAAATAGTATGGAGCCTGAGCAGATGAAATTAGGGTTGAAACCATTTGGTGTGGAAGCAGTACAGCGTATGAATGAAATCGGTATGATCATAGATGTTTCTCATCTGTCGGATGGTGGATTCTGGGATGTATTAGAATATAGCAAAAAGCCAGTGGTTGCATCTCACTCGAACTGTAGAGCATTGTGTAGTCATCGTAGGAATTTAAGTGATGATATGATTCGTGCGTTATCAGAAAAGGGTGGGATATCGGGATTGAATTTCTATCCAACATTTTTAAAAGAAGATAAAAAAGCAACGGCAGAAGATATAGCAAAACACATTTATCATATGTATCAGGTTGGTGGGGAAGATTTTCCAGCAATGGGAACGGATTTTGATGGATTTGATGATGGCGAGAATGAGATTAAGGATATGAGCCAGATGTATATGGTATATGATGCTGTGAAGAAACAGGGATTTACAGAACGTCAGATGGATAAAATCTGGAGTGGGAATGTTTTACGTGTGATGCGAGCATGCTTATAAAAAATATTTTTGTACAAAACTTGTTTTGTATTGGAAACAGGAGTGTATCAGTTTGATATGCTCCTATTTTTTTGCAGCAATCGATATAAAGAGAAAAACATATTCCAGTGGGATTATTGTAAAATAAATGCTCAATGTAGAGAGATTAAAATAGATATGAATTGAATATTCATAATTTCAACAAAATGTATATTTGGAAAAACAAAATATATTGACAATATGATTATTGTGATATACAATTTAATCAGAAAATAAAATAAAAAAATTAAAATTATCGGAAAATTTAATGTTGTAGAGAATTATGATTTGCAATACTAAATTGGCTGGTTGAAAATAGTTAGAGGATGAAAAAGTATTCTAATAAAGAGAAAGAGGGTGAGTTCAATGCATGCGAAAAACACATTTAGATAAGCTATGAGCTTATAAGATTAAAATAAAGTTAGGAGGGGATGATGTGAAATAAATAATTAGGCTGAAAGGAGTTTAAGTGTGAGGAGGGAAAATGAATATGAAGAAAATGTTTATATCAATTATTACAATATTGCTTTTATTAGCTATTAATTTCGGAAGTGTATTGGCAGGAACAAATGTGACATTGTATTTACCAGCACAGCAAATCTGGACAGCTTCACGTTCAGCAACTCGGTCATTAAAATATGAATATGTGCGTGCAGGATGTGATTCAGTATATCCAACTAGTGGAGAAGACACATTTAAAAAAATTCAAGTGCGTGTTACGGAGTCTGGAAATGTCATTACTGAACAGTCCAAATATACACTTGTAGAAGGTGATGGAATAAAAAAGATTAAAATTGCAAATGGTTATTTGGATAAGAAAACAGTATGGTTTTCTTTCAGAGGAAATACATCATCTGCTGCATACGCTGTGGTTGATTACTATGGTGAATAAAATTTGAGTTTCTGGGTGAAATATTTTTCACCCAGATTACTAAGTGATAGATACAAGGAGATGATTATACAATGTACAGGTTAATTGGGACAAATATAAAACATCTGATGAATCGCAAAAGTGTATGGATAACATTTTATATATTGTTATTTTTAGTATTATTTAACTTTTGGAGAAATGTTATTAAGTACCAAGGTTTAGATGTTGTAAATATGTATCATCCGATGAAATTATTAGCACTTAGCCACAACTTGATGAATGAAAATGCAGATGGAGTATTATTATTGATTCAACTTTATCCATTTTTAATAGTATTACCATCTGGTTTTTCAATTTTACAGGAAATGAAAACAGGGGAATACATTTATATGAGTTCTCGGATTGGAAGAACGCGCTATATTTGGAGCAAGACAATTGCAGCATTTATTGTAACAACATTTGTATTTATGATACCATTTCTTGTAGAATTTGTTCTGAACTGTATTTCTTTTCCGTTAGCTGCGACAGGGGATTTATCGAATTGGTCTCTATATGACGAAAATATTGTTCAATATACTAAAACATATTTGTTTTATAAGCTATATGTATTACATCCGTTTTTATATACATTTTTAGGAATTGTAGTATTTGGCATTGCTTCAGGTTTATTGGGCGCTGCAATCGTAGTACTTTCGACTTTAATAAAAATAAAATATGATGTGTTTTTATTTATTCCTTCCATATTTGTATTGAGTTTTAGCATATATATGACAAAAGAATATGGTACAAGTTATCGATGGTATGACTATTTGCTACTGTTTTCAGAAAGTGAAAAAAGTATTCAATATTTCGGATATTCTGTTGCAGTTATTTTTTGCTTTATTATTGTTGGAGCATGGGCTAGGAGTAGAAGGGACATGATATGAAAAATAGAAATAATAAGATAGTTGGATGCTTAGTGCTTTTGATGGGAATGATGTTTGCAGTATCATACATAAATCCTTATACAGGGACGCTTACGTTGCAAGAATTAGTATTACAAATAAGTGGTTCAAGAGGTGATTTATCTCTAGGAGTTTCAATCAATGAATTGTTGGAGTTTTCTATGAAAATGCTTCCTACATGGTTACTAGAAGCTTATGTAGGAATAGAGTTATACAAACATTTTTGTGTTGCAAGTATCTATATATTTTCTAGATGTGTGAATCGACAATATTGGTATTGGAAAAAAATGATGATTTTGTTGAGAGATATTCTTCTTTTTCAATGCCTGTTTTTAACAGCTATCATAGTTACTACAAAGATGCGTTATGAAATAGAAGTTGATCAACAGGGTGTGATTTGTCTTTTAGAACACATGGTCATATTTACTTTATGGATATACATATGTACGATCATTATAAATATTTTAGCTATCAAATTTGGAAGTAGCATTAGTTTCTCGATTGTAACAATGACACAAATGGTTGGGATTGTATTATTTGGTTTGAAAAATATAAATAATACTTTTTTGAAGGTAAATATAATGGCAAGATTAGTTTTAGCATGGTCCTTCGATGAAAGAAATACAATATGTTTTTTTGTAATCTTGTGCCTATGTGTTTTGTGCATTGGAAGGATAGTAGTGTGCAAACATGATTTACTGATAGAAGATGCAGAGATAGGTGGGATATAGTATGAAATTAATAGCAAATAAAATTTCAAAGTCAATTAAAGGAAAAGAGATTTTAAAGAATGTTAATTTGGATTTGCATAGCGGAAAAATCTATGGATTTGTTGGACGAAATGGATCAGGAAAAACGATGCTATTTCGAGCGCTTTCGGGATTAATGGAAATTGATAGTGGAGAGATATCGTTGGATGGGAAAATATTACATAAAGATTTTTCTGTCTTACCTGATTTAGGGATTGTTTTAGAAAATGCAGGATTATATCCTAATATGACTGGATTTGAAAATCTATCTTACTTGGCATCTATGAAAAAGGAAGTCACAGATGATGAAATCAGAGATGCGATGGAAAGAGTTGGTTTGGAGCCATATGATAAGCGTGTATATCGAAAATATTCTTTGGGAATGAAGCAACGGTTAATTATTGCACAGGCAATTATGGAAAAGCCAGATATATTAATGTTGGATGAACCGACAAATTCATTGGATGAATTCGGTGTTGAGGAAATACGAAGTATTATCTTGAATGAGAAGGAAAGAGGGGCAATTGTACTAATAGCAAGTCATAACAAGGAAGATATTACCTGTTTGGTCGATGAATTGTATTCTGTTGAAGCAGGAAGCGTTCAAAAGAAATGGGGGTAATCATATGATAAGAAAAAAGCAATGGATTCTTGCAATAATATTGATTACGTTGAGTGCAGTGTTTGGACTTATAAAAAGACAGAGCTATACAGATATTACCAAAGAAGAAAATTATATGGATAGTCTATATGTTGCAGTTTTGAATGAAGAGATAACAAGCATCGCTTGCCAACAATTTTATGATATGAATTCTAGTGTTCCGATTGCCGCTCAAGTAAAGGTAATGGATGAAATCCAGTATGTTCGTGGAAAAGGCAGAGTGCATGTGCAGATAGAAAAGGTGCATCGTGGAGATATGTTAAGAGCAGGTGATGAAATTTTTGTATTTTCAGATGGATGGAGTCTTGTACTTAATAGAGAACCTCAGAGTATAGAATGTGATTTTGTAAATGTGATGAAACAAGGAGAAAGTTATTTGATATTTTTAGAAAAAGAAGTCGAAGATTTATATACAGATATGCCTGTATATAAAGTTTATGATGAATTTATTCTTTCGCCAGTGTTTGCTTATGCAGAGAGAAAAAATATACCTGTAAAGCAGGAAAGCAACGGACATTCTTATATTGAATATATGAAAGTAAAAGATAATGAATTTTTTGGACAAACCGAGAAAGCAGTGAAGTATTGGGAAAAGTTGAAAATAGATTTGTTTGAATTATATCCAGAATAGATCGAAGGTGTATATAATGAATAGCTTAAAAATAAGCTGGTGGAACAAGCAATTCCACCGGCTTATTTACGTCTTTATTTTTGATTTTCAATTTCTTGCATTTTCATAGCACGTACTTTTAATGGCAATCCGAATAATGTGATGAAACCATCTGCATCATGGTGATCATATAGATCGCCAGTTGTAAAGCTTGCTAAAGATTCGCTGTAAAGTGAGTATGGAGAAGTTGTACCAGCTTTGATAATGTTACCTTTGTAAAGTTTGAATTTGACTTCACCTGTTACGTATTCTTGTGTAGAAGTGATGAATGCTCTTACAGCATCACAAAGTGGTGTGAACCATTTTCCTTCATAAACGATTTGAGCAAGTTTATTACCCATATCTTTTTTCACTTCATAAGTTGCACGATCTAATACAAGTTCTTCTAGTTGTTGATGCGCTTCCATAAGGATTGTTCCACCTGGAGTTTCATATACACCACGTGATTTCATACCAACAACACGGTTTTCTACAATATCTACAATACCAACACCATGTTTTCCACCAAGTTCATTTAATTTCATGATGATTTCAGAAACTTTCATCTTTTCACCATTTACACTTGTAGGAACACCTTTTTCAAATGTCATTGTAACGTATTCGCCTTCGTCTGGAGCTTTTTCAGGAGTTACCCCAAGTACTAATAAATCATCATAATTAGGTTCTACGCCTGGATCTTCTAATTCAAGACCTTCATGGCTGATGTGCCATAAGTTGCGGTCACGGCTATAACTTTGACTTGCACTGAATGGAAGGTCGATTCCATGTGCTTTACAATATGCAATTTCATCTTCACGAGATTGCATTGTCCAAATATCTGTCATACGCCATGGAGCAATGATTTTTAAATCTGGAGCAAGTGCTTTGATACCAAGTTCAAAACGAATTTGGTCATTTCCTTTTCCTGTGGCACCATGACAAATAGCAGTAGCGCCTTCTTTACGAGCGATTTCTACTAATTTTTTTGCGATTCCAGGACGTGCCATAGAAGTTCCAAGTAAATATTTATTTTCGTAAATTGCATTTGCCTGTACACATGGCACAATGTAGTCGTCACAGAATTCATCGATAATATTTTCAATATATAATTTTGTGGCGCCTGATAATTTGGCACGTTCTTCTAAACCATCTAATTCTTCTCCTTGACCACAGTCAATACAGCAGCAGATTACGTCGTAATCAAAATGTTCCTTTAACCATGGGATGATTGCTGTTGTATCAAGTCCACCTGAATATGCTAAAACTACCTTTTCTTTCATAATATATATCCTCCTAAAAAATGAATTTTCCTATCCGATAGGCATACTATACTACGATGTTTGCATAAAATCAAGAATTATTTGCATAAAAATAAAATTATTTGCATAAAAACAAAGTTTGCGCAAGGTAGTATGCGATTATAATGTATAATAATACAAATATGAGTCCTTTTGAAAAGGACTGTAAAGGATAACAACAAATAGATAGTTAACAAAAGGGGAATGAATAGAATTGCCAACCATATGGATATACTAAGAGCAAAAACTTAGGAGGATTCAAATGGTTGGATTTTTGATTGCATGTATTTCTGGTGCGCTGATGAGTATACAAGGAGTTTTTAATACACAAGTAACAAAAGAAGCAGGAATGTGGGTTTCCAATGGATGGGTACAATTTTCCGCTTTCATTGTATGCATATTTGCATGGTTGATCATGGGACGTGATTCTATTAGTTCACTTATGAATGTGGAACCGAAGTATATGCTGCTCGGTGGCGCGATGGGGGCAGGGATTACTTGGACTGTTATTAAAAGTGTGAGCGGATTGGGACCAGCAAAGGCAACTCTATTAATTGTGATCACACAATTAACGGTATCTTATCTAATCGAGCTATTCGGATTATTTGGAATGGATAAGACACCGTTTGTATGGAAAAAGCTGATTGGATTAGGGATTGCTGCAGCAGGAATTATTTTGTTTCAATGGGATTGATTACTGTTGAGTAATTTTAAACCAACATATAAAACGGCAGCATCTTTAAAGTGACGAGGATTATATCCAGTTACTTTTGCAATTTTATCAAGCTGATACTGTAAAGTGTTTTTGTGAATATATAATTGGTCAGCAGTTTCTTTTAAGGACATATTGTTGTAAAAATATGTTTTTAAAATTTTCTGTTCTGATTCAGAGAGTTTAAAAATGGTTTTATTTAAAAACAGTTTCTGCATATCTGCAGTTGTATTTCCCAAAAGGATTTCCAAATCCAACAAGTCGAAAACGGCTAGAGATTCCGTTGCAAATAAACTGTTTGCAGCAATTTTAGCAGATTGATAAGACAAATATTGTCGTGAAAGTGGCTGCGTATTACCAACGCCGATTTTTAAAAGTGGTGTATTTTTTTTCCCCAGTTCTTGAAATGCATATAACCATTGCTCCACTTTGTCTGATTCAAGAAAAAGAATATACTCATTGGGATAATTAAAAGTATATAAAGGAGATCCGGTACGTTCAAAAGTGTGATAAATATATTGCTCTATCATAGACAAATTGGACGGATGATAACGGGAATCTAATTTGATCAAAATTGTCTGATATTCTGTGTCGAGCGATATATGATATTTCCCTAAAAAAGTTTTTAAATATTCGGGATTAATATATTCACGGAAAATAATCGAACGAATCATATGGTTTAATTGCGTTTTCTTTGTATGCTCATGAATTTCCAATTCATGCTCACGAAGCAGTAATGCTGTAATCTTTTGTGCAAGATAAGCGTATTTGCGAACGTCATCAGGAACACCGCTGATTCCGATAACAGCACTGATATCACCGTTATAGACAAATGGGATATTTACACCTTTTCTTGTTCCAAGATAACAGTCATCCACAGCTACCTCGATGGTAGTTCCTGTTTTTATTACCTGCAGTCCAATTTCATGAAAATCTCCAATGCGCTTTTCATCCGTACTTGCGAAAATAATTCCTTTTGTATCAATAAAATTAATATCGTGTGAGCAAACATCTTTTACAGCTTCTACAATTTGTTGTGCGACATCTTGCTTGATTGATAATCCCATAACGATACCTCCTACGAAAATATGTGTTATATATAACAAAAAATAATTAAAAAATCAATAGAAAAATGTTAATCAGACCATATTAAAGTGGGCGAAGGAATGATAATATGTTAAAAGATTAACAGAAAGGGGATCGGAAATGAAAGCAGTAATAGCAATTGATTCATTAAAGGGAAGTCTATCGTCTTTGGAAGCAGGAGAAGCAATAAAGAACGGGATCCTAAAAGCGATGCCAGAAGCAGACGTATGTATACGCCCTCTTGCTGACGGAGGAGAAGGTACAGTAGAAGCACTTACATTAGGCATGGGCGGAACGCTGGAAAAAATATCAGTAACAGGTCCGCTTGGGGATAAAGTAGATTGTGTATATGGTGTGATAGAGGAAAGCAAGACTGCGATTATTGAAATGTCTGGGGCAGCAGGAATTACATTGATTCCAGAATCTTCTAGAAATCCATTGCATACTACAACTTATGGCGTAGGAGAAGTAATAAAGAATGCCATAGAAAAAGGATGTCGTCATTTTATTGTCGGTATCGGAGGAAGTGCAACAAATGATGGAGGCATTGGAATGCTTCAGGCATTAGGGTATGGCATGCTTGATAAAGATGGCATTCAAGTTCCTGCGGGAGCAAAAGGACTGGAAAAAATAGTAAAGATTACAGATGATCAGGTAATTCCAGAATTAAAAGAGTGCACGTTTAAGGTGGCGTGTGATGTAACAAATCCATTGTGCGGAGAATTTGGCTGCAGCGCAATTTTTGGACCACAAAAGGGTGCAACGCAAGAGATGATCCAGAATATGGATAAATGGCTTTCGAACTATGCAGAACTTACAGCTGAAAAATATACAAAAGCTGATGCAAAGCAACCTGGAACAGGGGCTGCAGGCGGTTTGGGATTTGCATTTTTAGCATATACAAATGCAGTCCTGGAATCGGGAATCCAAATTGTTTTAGAGGAAACAAAATTAGAAAAATACGTACAAGATGCAGATATTGTAATTACAGGTGAGGGAAGACTAGACGGACAAACTGTGTTTGGAAAAGCACCGATCGGTGTGGCTAAAATTGCTAAGAAGCACCATAAACCAGTGGTTGCATTTTCAGGAGCAGTGACGAAAGATGCTGTGGCATGTAATGAACATGGAATAGATGCATTTTTCCCAATTCTTCGAAGCGTTCAAACATTAGAAGAAGCGATGGATCCTTCTGCTGCAAGAGAAAACATGATTGCTGCAGTGGAACAGGTATTTCGATTAATAAACATAAGAGGTATTTAACAATGACATATGATTTTACAACACTAGGAGCGATTGCAGGATTGATAATTGCGATTGTTCTTATTATTAAAAAAGTACAACCAGCATATAGCTTGATTTTAGGTGCATTAATTGGCGGATTGATTGGTGGAGGCGGTCTGGATGTGACTGTAAACACAATGGTAGCAGGGGCACAAAGTATGATGTCTTCTGTATTGCGAATCCTTACTTCAGGGATTTTAGCTGGTTCTTTAATTAAAACAGGTGCTGCAGAAAAGATAGCAGAAACAATTGTAGAAAAGTTAGGACAAAAAAGAGCACTTTTAGCAATTAGTATTGCAACAATGATTATTTGTACAGTTGGTGTTTTCATTGATATTTCAGTTATTACTGTTGCACCAATCGCAATTGCGATTGGAAGGAAAGCAGGGCTTACAAACAGCAGTATTTTGCTTGCAATGATTGGTGGAGGAAAAGCGGGAAATATTTTATCGCCAAATCCAAATACGATTGCAGCTTCAGAAGCATTTGGAGTAGATCTTACTGCACTTATGTTAGAAAACTTAGTACCAGCAATTTTAGCATTAGTTGTAACAGTATTGCTTTCAACAATGTTATCTCGAAAAGGCAATGATGCAATTGAAGTATTTGAAGAAAAAGAAAAGAACGTATTACCAAGCTTTGGAGCAGCAATTGTAGGACCATTAGTTGTAATTGCGCTATTAGCATTGCGTCCTATCTGTAATATCACAGTAGATCCATTGATCGCACTTCCAGTAGGTGGATTAGTGTGTATACTTGTTACTCGAAATACAAAACATACGATTTCAATTGTAGAATTTGGATTAAGCAAAGTGATTGGAGTATCTGTTTTATTGATTGGAACAGGAACAATTGCAGGAATCATCAAAGCATCAGCACTTCAATATGATGTGATTACCGTAATTGAAGCCATGAATATGCCGGCATTTGTATTAGCACCAATTGCTGGTATTCTGATGGCAGGTGCATCTGCTTCCACAACAGCAGGAACAACAATTGCTTCACAAACATTTGGAGCAACACTTATTAGTCAAGGCGTTCCAGCTATTTCGGCAGCGGCAATGGTACATGCAGGGGCAACTGTGATTGACTCGCTTCCTCATGGCTCGTTTTTCCATGCAACAGGTGGTTCAGTCAGAATGAGTATCAATGACCGTATGAAGTTGATCCCATATGAAGCGTTGATCGGACTAACAAGTACAATAGGTTCTATTATTTGGTATTTGATCTAAATGAGATTAGAGAGTTTTTCAATAGAAATATTGAAAGGCTCTCTATTATTATACAAACATTGCAAATTAGAGGTTGTATTTTGAAATGCAATTGGATAAAATAAGAAATATCTTAGTATAGAGGGGCATCTGTAGTAAAAAACTACGGAGGGAAATATGCAAAAGATATTAGTATTTATAATGATATTGTGCCTGTTTGGCTGTCAGAAAGAGGAAATTTCAACACTGGAAAGTGTATCAGCAGAGGCGGAAATACAAGAGACAAATGAGAAGATTTATGTACATGTATGTGGTGCTGTAAAGAATCCGGGCGTGTATGGATTTGCTAGTGGGAGTCGTGTCTATGAAGCAATTGAAGAAGCTGGAGGGTTTACAGAGGAAGCAGCAGCTTCTCAAGTGAATCAAGCACAGACATTAGAAGACGAGATGCGTCTTTATATTCCGCGTATAGACGAGACAGAGAGTCAGGCTGAAGCAGGATCAGGGAAAGTGAATCTGAATACAGCTTCGGAGGAACAGCTGATGACGTTGCCGGGAATTGGTGAAGCGAAAGCAAAAAGTATTATTGCTTACAGAGAGAAGCATGGTGCATTCCAAAAGATTGAAGATGTCATGGAAATTTCAGGTATAAAAGAGGCACTCTTTCAAAAGATACAAGATTTTATTACAGTGTAGCAAGGGAGATAATTATGAACAAGAGGGTATTGGTTGTAGACGATGAAAAATTGATTGTAAAAGGAATTCGTTTTAGCTTATTGCAAGATGAGTTGGAAGTGGATTGTGCATATGATGGAGAAGAGGCATTAGAGATGGCAAAAGCAAATACATATGATTTGATCTTGCTTGATGTAATGCTTCCAAAGATGGATGGATTTGAAGTGTGCCAGCAGATTCGAGAATTTTCCGACGTGCCAATTATTATGTTGACTGCAAAAGGAGATGATATGGATAAGATCCTTGGTCTTGAATATGGCGCAGACGATTATATTACAAAACCATTCAACATTTTAGAAGTAAAAGCGAGAATCAAGGCAATCATGCGTCGTACTGGCAAGAAAGAAGAACCAGTAAAATCTAGCAATATCCTTGAAAAGAACGGCATGAAGATCGATCGTGAAAGCAGACGTGTATTTATAGATGAAAAAGAAATCAATCTTACAGCAAAAGAGTTTGACTTGCTAGAACTTTTAGCAACAAATCCAGATAAAGTGTATGGACGTGATAAATTGCTAAATCTTGTATGGGGATATGAATATCCAGGAGATGCAAGAACTGTAGATGTACACATTCGTAGATTGAGAGAAAAGATAGAAAAGCTTCCTAGTGAACCTAAATATGTCTATACAAAGTGGGGAGTTGGTTATTATTTTAAAGGCTAAGTTTCAAGTAAAAGATAAAATATGGAAAAGCTTACGATTCCGAATTGTGGTGCTGCTTATTTTAATAAGCAGCATACCTTGTGTTGCGATAGAAAGTGTTATTTTGAAAAGTTACGAGGAACGTTCCGTAAGCTGGCGTATTGCTGAAATCCAAAATCAGTGCATTATCTTGGCAAACCAACTGGCAATGACAGATTATTTGGATGCACCGGTATCCGAAGTACTGGATGCAGAGATGTCGCAGCTTGCTAATATCTATGATGGACGAGTTCTTGTGGTGGACGAGGAGTACAAGATCGTAAAAGATACGCTTGGCATGGATGAAGGAAAAACAACAACTGCACCAGATGTTATTACATGTTTTTCTGGGAAAAGTACGAACTACTACGATGCAACTGCAAAGTATATTGATATTACTGTCCCAATCACATCCACAGGTGAAAATGCAAAAGAGGTACAAGGTGTAATTTTAGTAAGCGTCTCAACTGATGTGATCCATGATACATTGGATGAAATGAAGGGAAAAGCAAGCATTTTGTTAACGGCGTTTATGACAGCTCTTGTCATTGTAGGAATGTTTTTAGTGACACAGATGCTGAAGCCATTTAGTAAAATTGTAAAAGGGATAGAAAATGTAACAGAAGGTTATGACAATGAGAATTTGCGAGTGGACACTTATACAGAGACAAAAAATATTTCGGATGCATTTAATAAATTATTGAGTCGTATGAAAGTATTGGATAAGTCTCGCCAAGAGTTTGTATCGAACGTGTCACATGAGTTAAAGACACCTCTTACGTCTATGAAAGTATTAGCAGATTCTTTGCTTGCACAGGAGGATGTGCCAGTAGAATTATACAAGGAATTTATGGGAGATATTACAGAAGAAATAGAGCGAGAAAATAAGATCATCAATGATTTATTATCCCTTGTAAAGATGGACAAGACAGCTTCAGATCTGAACGTAAAATCAGAAAATATCAATGAACTTGTGGAACGTATTTTGAAACGATTAAGACCAATCGCTGCACTTCGCAATGTAGAAGTGGTATTTGAAAGTTTTCGACCAGTTACTGCAGAAGTAGATGAAGTGAAGTTTTCGCTGGCTATTTCCAATTTGGTAGAAAATGCAATTAAGTATAATAAAGAAAATGGATGGATTAATGTATCGTTAAATGCAGACCATAAATATTTTTATATCAAAGTAGCAGATTCAGGTATGGGAATTCCAGAAGAATCATTAGACCATATTTTTGAACGTTTCTATCGAGTAGACAAGTCGCACTCACGAGAAATAGGTGGTACAGGATTAGGGCTTGCAATTGCCAGAAATGCGATTGTAATGCATCGAGGTGCAGTAAAAGTACATAGTGAATTAGGTGTTGGAACTACTTTTACGGTACGTGTACCATTGAATTATATTGCATAAAGAAATGAGGCGAACTATGAAAAAGAGAATAATACTGATTTTAAGTGTTCTTCTTCTGTTTCTGATGGCAGGATGTGAGGATACGAAAGAAGAAAAATCAGAGATAGATGTATATTATGTTAATATGGAAGGGAATACGCTCACTCCTAAGAAGAGTGAGTGTACCGAAATAGAAGAAACACTTGAATTATTAAAAAAACCAAAAGACATATCAGAAGTACAATCGGTTATTCCCAAGACAGTAGAGTTAGAAAAGTATGTACTAAAAAATCGTAATTTAAATCTGTATTTTAATAAAAATTATCGAGAAATGAGTAAAAGTACAGAGGTACTAATGCGAGCAGGCATTGTGCAAACAATGGTTCAACTAGATGGAGTTGACTTTGTTACATTTTATATTGAAGATGAACTGCTTCGAAATGGAGCTGGAGAAATTATTGGTATGATGCGATCAGAAGATTTTGTGCAAAGTACAGGTTCTTCAGTAAATTCTTATCTTACATCGGATTTAAAACTTTATTTTTCAAGTACTGATGGTGTGAGTTTAACAGCTGTTAAGAAAAGTAACATTCACTATAATCCGAATACAGCTATGGAAAAGTTAGTTGTAGAACAGTTAATGAAAGGAACAAATGCAAGTGGCTGCAGTTCCACGATTCCGCAGACAACGAAGCTGCTTGGAGTTTCTGTAAAAGAAGGAATCTGCTATGTGAATTTTGATTCTCAGTTTTTAAATGGAGGTTATGATCAGGCACCAGAAGTCACCATTTATTCGATTGTAAATTCGGTGATAGAAAATGGAAGTGTAGCAAAAGTACAGATTTCTGTAGATGGAACAAGTGATATTGTGTACAAAAATAAAGTGGACTTAAGTAAACCACTGGAATTTTATGAGGAGCTGATAGAAGAGCAAAATGAGAAATAGACCATTAGCAAGTGTGTGCTTACTCTTTTTGCTCTTACAAGTGATCTTAGTGATACAAAGCGGACAAGAAAAGGCATTGTCCGCTTCTCGTATCTTTCTGGAAAAAGAAAATCAAGAAATACAAGTGACAGGAGAGGTATATCGAAAGTCACACACATCAAAAGTTCAAATTTTATATCTTAAAAACAATTCAATCAATCATTCCAAAATTATAATATATGATAGCAATTTTATAGAGATTCCGATTGGAAAAAAGATTTCACTATGCGGAACGGTATCACTTTTTGATACATCTCATAACCCAGGGAATTTTGACCAGCAGATGTATTACGCAAAACAAGATATTTATGCGTCAGTGTGGTGTAATGAAGTGATAGAAATTTCAGGGGAAACAGATTGGCTCCGAGACGGTCTTTACCGTTTGAAAACACAATGGACAGAGCAAATAAAGAAAACTATGGGGGAAGAAAAAGGTGGTATTTTGTGTGCAATGCTTTTTGCAGACAAAAGTAGTATGGATGCAGATATACGGGAATTATATCAAAAAAGTGGTATTGGTCATGTCTTAGCAATTTCTGGACTTCACATTTCATTCATTGGCATAGGCATTTACCATCTGCTCCGAAAAACAGGATTATCCTATATGATATCCGGAATTGCAGGCGTAGTGCTGTTATCCTTGTATGTGATAATGATAGGATTTTCTGTATCTGTGCTGCGTGCGTTTGTTATGCTTCTTTTTAAAATAGGAGCAGATATGAGTGGACGCGTATATGATATTGTAACAGCACTTGCAGTTGCAGCAATGATCACAGTGGCCTATCAACCTTTGTATGTACAGGATGCAGGATTCCTTTTATCATATGGTGCTATTTTAGGAATTGTATGGGTAGGACCGGCGTTGAAAAAAGGGTTTCCAACAAAAAAAGTATGGCTGGATGGATGGTATGCGAGTATCGGGATTCAGATAATTCTGTTTCCAATCTTATTATGGTTTTATTATGAAGTTCCGACATATGCTTTTTTCTTAAACTTATTTGTGATTCCGCTTATGAGTTGGGTGCTTGGACTCGGAATATTTGGTACTCTTTTGGGAATGTTTTGGAAGAATGGTGGCTGGGTTTTATTAAAAGGCTGTTCTGCTTTGCTGAGTATATTTGAAATAGGAAGTCAGATGACGAGTCAATTGCCTCTATCAAGGATTATTTTTGGAAGGCCAACCGTATATTCGATGGTGCTGTATTATACGATATTAGGTGTTTTAATTTTGGGGATTGAAAAATTTAAGAAAAAGAAGAAATTAATAGGAGTATTATACGGAATCGCATTTTTCTGCATCACTTTTCATTCAAATGGGAAATTACAGATTACAATGTTGGATGTAGGACAGGGGGATGGTATTTACATAGAAGGTCCTACCGGAACAGATTATTTTATTGATGGAGGCAGCAGTGATGTGGAAGCTGTAGGAAGGTATAGAATAGAACCTTGCTTGAAATCATTTGGAGTAAGGAGTTTGGAGTATGTTTTTATTTCTCATGGAGATAGCGACCACTATTCAGGAATCAAAGAAATGTTAGAACGGCAAATATATGGTGTGAAAATAAAAAATCTGGTATTGCCGGTTCATTTTAGGGAAAATAATGCGCTGATCGAATTAGCTGAAGTTGCTATAAAATATCATACAAATGTGTGTATCATGAATGCAGAACAAACTATAACAGAAGAAGGATTGCAAATAACCTGTATCCAGCCTGATAAAAGTGAAGAACCGATGGGGGATAATGCAGGCTCTATGGTATTGGAAATAATATATGAGGATTTCTCTATGCTGATGACAGGAGATGTAGAGGGAAAAGGAGAAGAGGTGCTAATGCAGAAGCTAAAAGGAAAGAAATATGATATTTTGAAAGTAGCGCACCATGGTTCCAAAAATTCTACAAGTGAAGGGTTTCTGCAAATGATACAACCACAAATTGCTTGGATATCAGCAGAGAAAGAAAATCGATATGGACATCCTCATGAAGAAGTAATAGAGCGTTTGAAAAAAATAGGATGCAAAATACAGAGAACAGACGAAGATGGAGCAATCACGTTGAGAATAGATTGACATTTTATGCTTTGACATTTAGACTATGGATGAGTATGCAAAGAAAGGGAAGCAGTACATGAAAAGCCTAATAGAAGATTTAAAAACAGGACAATTTAGTAAAATCTATCTCCTATATGGAGAGGAAGCATATTTGAAAAAACAGTATAAGGAAAAACTTCGAAATGCAATGCTTTCACCAGATGATACGATAAATTTCGCTTACTATGAAGGAAAAGGAATCAATGTGAAGGAAGTAATTGATCTGGCAGAGACACTACCATTTTTTGCAGAACGCAGATTGATCATAATAGAAGATTCAGGATTCTTCAAAAATGCATCACCAGAGCTTGCTGATTATATCAAGGAGTTACCAGAAACGACATCCATGATTTTTGTGGAAAACGAGATTGATAAGCGTGGGAAATTATATAAAGCAGTGAAAAGCTGCGGACGAGTTGTGGAATTGGGACGCCAAGATGAACATACCTTGATTCGTTGGATCGCAGGGAATGTGAAAAGAGAAGAAAAGCAGATTCGAGAACAGACAATTCGATATTTTCTTGAAAAAGTAGGAACTGATATGGAAAATATTCAAAGAGAATTGGAAAAACTGTTTTGTTATACATTAGAGAAAGAAGTAATTACAGAGGAAGACATAGAGGAAATCTGCACGACACAGATTACCAATCAGATTTTTGATATGGTAAATGCAGTTGCAGAAAAGCAGCAAAAGAAAGCACTCGACTATTATTATGATTTGATCGCATTGAAGGAACCTCCTATGCGGATTTTGTTTTTACTGACAAGACAGTTTAGATTACTTTTGGAAGTAAAAACGATGGATAAACTGGGAATGGCTCGAAAGGAAATTGCTGAAAAAGCAGGACTGATGCCGTTTGTTGTAGGAAAGTATCAAACACAAGCAAGAGCGTTTTCGGAAAAAGAATTGCGAGGGATTGTTGAAGAAAGTGTGGAAATCGAGCAAGCTGTAAAAACGGGACGGCTCACAGATTCATTAGGCGTGGAATTGTTTATTATGAAATATTCTGCAAAGCAGTAAAAAATTAGTAGAATCTGGGATAGAAATCAGTTATAATATTACACAGCAAATTTATGGAGGAAAAAAAGTGTCAAGAATAGATCAGAATAAAATTCGAAATTTTTGTATTATCGCACATATTGACCATGGAAAATCAACACTTGCAGACCGCATTATTGAAAAGACTGGTTTGCTTACAAGTCGTGAAATGCAAGCACAAGTATTAGATAACATGGAATTAGAACGTGAGCGTGGAATTACGATCAAAGCGCAAGCGGTGCGTATTGTATATAAAGCCAATGATGGGGAAGAATATATTTTTAATTTAATCGATACTCCAGGTCATGTAGACTTTAACTATGAAGTTTCAAGAAGCTTAGCTGCCTGCGATGGGGCAATTCTTGTAGTGGATGCAGCACAAGGAGTAGAAGCACAAACACTTGCAAATGTATATGTAGCATTAGACCATGACTTGGATGTAATGCCAGTTATCAATAAAATTGATTTGCCAAGTGCAGAACCAGAACGTGTTATTGAAGAGATTGAAGATGTGATTGGAATTGAAGCAGAAGATGCTCCACGTATTTCTGCAAAAGTAGGTTTGAATATTGAAGAAGTATTAGAACAAATTGTAGAAAAGATTCCGGCACCAACTGGAGATCCAGATGCTCCACTTCAAGCATTGATCTTTGACTCTTTGTACGATTCTTATAAAGGAGTTATCGTATTTTGCAGAATCAAAGAAGGAAGTATCCGCAAAGGTACTACTATGAAAATGATGGCAACTGGTGCTACTGCAGAAGTAGTGGAAGTTGGTTATTTTGGTGCAGGACAATTTATTCCTTGCGAAGAATTATCAGCTGGTATGGTAGGATATGTAACAGCTAGTCTTAAGAATGTGAAAGATACACGTGTAGGGGATACGATTACAGATGCAAATAGACCATGTGAAAAACCGCTTCCAGGTTATAAGAAAGTACAACCAATGGTGTACTGTGGAATGTATCCAGCAGATGGCTCGAAATATCAAGATTTGCGTGATGCATTAGAAAAATTACAATTAAATGATGCTGCATTACAGTTTGAACCAGAAACATCCATTGCGTTAGGATTTGGTTTCCGCTGCGGATTCTTAGGACTGCTGCATTTGGAGATTATCCAAGAACGTTTGGAAAGAGAATATAATTTAGACTTAGTAACAACAGCTCCAGGTGTAGTTTATAAGGTGCATAAGACAAATGGAGAAGTAATTGAACTTACCAATCCTTCGAATCTGCCAGAGCCTACTGAAATTGATTACATGGAAGAACCAATGGTAAAAGCAGAGATTATGGTAACTTCTGAATTTATCGGAGCCATTATGGATTTGTGTCAAGAACGCCGTGGTGTTTACCAAGGAATGGAATATATTGAAGAAACAAGAGCTGTGCTTCATTATCACTTACCATTAAATGAAATCATCTATGATTTCTTTGATGCATTAAAATCTCGTTCAAGAGGATATGCTTCATTTGATTATGAAATGCTAGGATATGTAAAATCAGAACTTGTGAAATTAGATATTCTTATTAATAAAGAAGAAGTAGACGCGTTATCATTTATTGTGTTCTCTGGAAGTGCTTATGAACGTGGACGTAAAATGTGTGAAAAATTGAAAGATGAAATCCCAAGACATCTATTTGAAATTCCAATTCAGGCAGCAGTAGGAAGCAAAGTAATTGCTAGAGAAACGGTAAAAGCTATGCGTAAAGATGTTCTTGCAAAATGTTATGGTGGTGATATTTCTCGTAAAAGAAAATTATTAGAAAAACAAAAAGAAGGTAAGAAGAGAATGCGTCAGATTGGAAATGTAGAGATTCCACAGAAAGCATTTATGAGTGTAT
>CAYTRJ010000018.1:0-18880 GCA_964440185.1 uncultured Faecalimonas sp.
AGTGATAGGGTAGATAGCTGCAACATCAGTAAAAGCATATGATGAATGCGCTGCTGCATGGTTACCATCCATGGTTTTCATTTTTCTTCCCATCGTTATCGTCCTCCTTAATAAATAGCGCTTGAAAAAGCTTCCCTTTTCATATTATTCATATTATACACTTCCTTTTTTGTAAAATCTAGTATCTATTTCACACTTCTTGTACCTTTATAAATACATTCAGATTTTATTTTTATTTTTTGGCAATTAACAGATTTTTGTATCATTTTTATCCTTTTTATTATATAATATAAAGAAAAATATTTTTAGAAACGGAGGGATTTTATGAGTAACAACAAACACAATGCCCACTTCGGCTCACGATTTGGCTACATAATGGTCGCGGCAGGTGCCGCAATTGGACTTGGTAATATTTGGAAATTTCCTTACCTTGCTTACGGCGGAGGTGGCGGAGCATTTGTAGCCGTATATCTTGTTTTATGTCTCGTTCTTGGCCATCCTGTTGTTGAAATGGAAACAGCCGTTGGACGACACGCAAAAATGAATGTGATCGATGCCTATGGAATAGTGAATCCCAAATGGAAATTTGTTGGTGTGATCAATGTTATCTGTACTTTGCTGATTGACATGTACTATATTATTGTTAGCGGTTATGTTCTTAAATATGCTATCGCTTTTCTAATAGGTTCTGATTTTGGTCCAGACAGTGCTACATACTATACTTCATTTATTTCAGATCCAATTGAGCCTTTGATCTATGCCGCTATTTTGATGATTTTAACTGCTGTTTTATTATCTTTCGGTATCACAAATATTGTCGAACAAGTAACAAAAGTTATTATGCCTCTTTTATTTATTTTGTTGGTAATCTGTGGTATTTGGGCACTCTTTATCTCTGACGGTGCTATGGAAGGATTAAAATTTTATCTAATTCCAAACTTTGAAAACTTTACTTGGAAAGTATTTGCAGATGCCTGTATGCAGGTTATGTTCTCGGTTGGTATTGGTTGGGCTATTTTCAGTACCCTAGGTGCTACTGTTTCTGATAAAAATAATATTCGCAAAGATTCAATGTGGGTAACAATTTGTGACACAGTTGTAGCTGTGACAGCTGGTTTTGTTATTATTCCATCCGTAGTAGGAGCAGGTTCTACAATGACTGCCGGTCCTCCACTTGTCTTCTTAGCAATGACAGATATCTTTGGCAATTTCCCTGGTGGACGGATCATCGGTTTCTTTTTCTTCATGGCTCTTATTTTTGCTGTTATTTCAACCTACTTTACAATCCTTGAAATTCCAGTAAAATGTCTGGAAGAAAAATGTAAGATGCACCATAGCAAAGCGACTATTATTACTTCCATCTTTATTTTTGCAGGCGGAATCATCTGCTCCCTTAGTCAGGGAAATGGATTACTTAGCCACATCCAACTTCCTTGGTTCTACTTTGGCAGTGAATCTGTAACCTACAATATCTATGATTGGGTAGATTGCTTCTCAGGGTATGTTTTACTTCCATTAGGATGTCTTCTCACTACTATTTATTGCTGTAAAATCTGGGGATATAAAGAATACGAAAAAGAACTTACCCAAAACGGACGTGATGGGAAACTTCGTCTGTACGACAAAGTGATCATGACAGTTGTTGTTCCTGTGTTAACTCTCATCGTTATTTTAAATTGTTTTGGATTTATTAAATAACAAAAAATCTTAGGGCAATTCATTTATTGTCCTAAGATTTTTCATTTATATCATATTATTCAAAAACGATTCTACCATTTCCTTATCTGGAATTGCCGGTATCCCTCCTCGTTTTTGTACGCATAATGCTGCAACTGCATTTCCTATAATTGCACATTTCTTAACTGCTTCCCATTCCATCTCTTCTACTGCTTGTTGTTCTGAAAGAATACCGCTTAAAAATCCACCCCAGAAGGAGTCTCCTGCCCCAGTCGTATCTACTGTAGCTACCGAAAATCCACTTACTACTTCCTTTCGATCTTTTCTTGCGACTAATACTCCTTTTTTGCCTAATGTAATAGCTACCAACTTAACACCTTTGGAAAGCAATTCTTCGGCCGCTTCCTCATAATTCGATTTTTCTGTAAGCAAAAGACTCTCTTCATCAGATACCTTCATAATATCTGCAAATGGTATCATTGCTTTCATCTCTTCAATAGCAACTGTCTGATTTTCCCATAAGGATGCACGATAATTTGGATCATAAGAAATAATCGCTCCTGCATTTTTTGCAAATTTAACAGCTTCTATCGTCGCACTTTTTACTGGATCATCTGTCAAAGATAAGGAACCAAAATGGAAAATCTTACAATTTGCAAGTAAGTCTTTGTCAATTTCTTCTTTTCGAAGCATTGTATCTGCTCCTGGTTTTCTCGCAAAAGAAAAATGTCTTTCTCCACTTTCATCAATGGCAACAAATGCAAGTGTTGTAAAGCACTCTTTATCTTCTATCATGGCTGCTGTATCAATTCCTTCTTTTTCTAGTGTTTCTTTTAGAAAAGCACCATGCATATCTGTTCCCACTTTTCCAATAAAAGCAGTACGATATCCCATATGGCTAACAGCTGTTAATAGATTTGCCGGTGCTCCTCCAGGATTTTGTTCAAAAAGTCGCATCCCGTCTGCTCCATGTCCGGCTTCTGTAAAATCAATCAATACTTCTCCTAACGCTACAACATCCATTTCCTTTTCCATTTTCGTACCTCCACAAATCACTATAGATAAATTTCTCCATCAAAAGAAACTTGCGCTTCTCCTGTCATATAAACCTTATTTTCTTTTTGATCCCATTCAATCTGCAAATCGCCTCCCGGCAATTTTACTGTCACCTTATCTTCTGTAAATCCATTTAAGATACATGCAACAGCAACAGCACAAGCGCCAGTTCCACAAGCAAGTGTTTCTCCCGAACCACGTTCCCATACACGCATTTCCACTGTTTTTCTATCTATCACACGCACAAATTCTGTGTTGATTCGTTTTGGAAAACGTTCATGGTGTTCAAATTTCGGTCCGATCTTTTCCAAAGGCATTCCTTTTACATCCTCTACAAAAACGACTGTATGCGGATTTCCCATGGAAACACCTGTCATACGATATGTTTCTCCATCTACTACAATTGGTTCATCAATTACACGATTCCCTTCTGCAACGATCGGAATTTGATCTGGCACTAAGATCGGAGCTCCCATATCTACGCGGACTAATTTTACTTTTCCATTTTCTACGATCAGATCCAAATACTTGATACCCGCTAATGTTTCTACAGAAACACTTGTTTTTTCTGTCAATCCGTAATCATATACATATTTTCCTACACAGCGAATTCCATTTCCACACATTTCTCCACGAGAGCCATCTGCATTATACATCTGCATCTCAAAATCTGCCACTTTCGATGGGCAGATCATGATCAATCCGTCGGAACCAACACCATAATTTCGATTGCTGACGCGAATGGATACTTCACTTGGATTTTCTATTTTTTCTTGGAAGCAATTCACGTAAACATAATCATTTCCAAGTCCTTGCATTTTTGTAAATTTCATTGTTTTTCACCTCATACTGACACATTATTGATTGCCATTATGGTAACGCCTGATTCTTCTTTTGTCAATTATCCTTTATCTGTCTTCCTGTCACATCCATATGGTAGTTTTCCTTATATATAAGTTCCGAAATCGGTACAATTTCATACCCCTTTTCTTGCAGTCCCTCAATCACTTTTGGAAGTGCCTCTGCTGTATATTTCGCACCATTGTGCATAAGGATGATGGAACCGTTTTGCAAATTTTTATGTTCTAATACTGTTTGAATGATACTGTCTACACCGTAATTTTTCCAATCCAGACTGTCCACATCCCACTGTATCGTGTAATATCCACAAGATTTTGCACAGGTGATCACCGCATTGTCGTAGTCTCCATATGGTGGCCGAAACAGTTCCATATCAACCCCCGTCAACTCTTTTACCCGCTCATGCACTGTCATTAACTCAGTTTGCTTTTCGCTATCTGACAGCTGACTCATATTTTTATGATTTTCGCTGTGATTTCCCAGATCATGCCCTGCTTCTTGAATTCGTTTCACATCTTCTGGAAAATCATTTACCCATCCTCCTGTCATAAAAAATGTCACATGTACATTATATTCTTTTAAAATGTCTAAAATCTTCTGGGTATCTTCATTTCCCCACGCAGCGTCAAAAGATAACGCAACCTTTTTTTCATCCGTATCCACACAGTAAATAGGCAGTTCTCTTCCATTTACTGTGCTTGTGACAGAAACCATTTTAGGAAGCGAAACGGCACCTGCTATCACAAGTGCCGCCACAAGAATTGTTACCATTGTTTTTTGTTTCATAACTACTCCAAAATTGTATTATGAATAATATATGCTAACTGTATTCTAGATATTTCTTTTATTTACCAGAGTTCTGAATCCTCTGCATAATGTCTGTCATTCATTTTTTCAATGACTTGCTCTGCCTTCTTTTCAATTGCTGCATGATGTCCTGTCAGCGCGGCAAATGGTGCAAACTGCGCTGCACGGTCGCTAACTGGCATGGGCGGATGATTCTTTGACACATGATGCGGCAAGTTGATTATATCGTCATAAGTCTCTTTCACGCTTTGTGTCCTCCTATCTGGCTATTTCTTTGAACTGTTGTTGCCCCTTCTTCCAAATTCATCCCTTTTAAGATTGCATTTTTCCCATAACGCTTCTTAATATTTAGGACAGCTTCCTGCATGCGAAGTTCTCGTTCTTTTGTTTCCTGTTCTTTTTTCGTTAATTCTTTCTTTTCCAGAAAATCCGAAAATAAATCCAACTGCTCATATGAGACTTCGTCTTCTGCATGTTTTTTGTCTTCCACATGATTTGCAACAAGGTTGATCCGTCTTACCAGCAGTTCTGGATGAACCAACTCTTCGTAGCCTTTCATAACCGCTTCTATGATTTCTTTACTCGATGATGTCTTTCTCTTCAAGTTGATGGTTCCATGTGCATGCTTTGGTACTGCTCTTCCATAATGGTCTGTGGTTATTTCACCACGATATTTTTTTGCAAGTTCCGGATTCGTAAGATTTTCTATATCATAACCAACCGTCAGCGCCATCTGGTCTGTAACTAATTTCTTATCTACCAAATCCAGCACCAGCAAGTCTGCCATTTCGCGCACAACTAGTTTTGCCTTTTCAAATGAATATCCACATGGAAGCACTTGACCAGAACCTACACTGTTATTTTCAGGCTTATAGTTCTTTATATCTGCAATGGTACATGGCTCCCATCCCCATGCATGATCAATCAGCAGTTCTGCATTTACGCCAAATAATTGATACAACAATTCTTCATTATAAAAATCCAGAGCGCCCCCAATGGAACATCTTGCAATGTCTCCCATGGTATATAATCCATGTTGCTCTAGCTTTCTAGCATAGCCTTTCCCAACTCTCCAGAAATCTGTAAGTGGTCTGTGTGACCATAATGCTTTGCGATAGGACATCTCATCTAGCTGTGCAATGCGTACCCCATCTGCATCCGGCTCTTCATGTTTCGCCATGATATCCATTGCAACTTTACACAAGTAAAGATTTGTTCCAATTCCTGCAGTTGCTGTAATACCAACCGTATCATACACATCTCGGATCATTTTACTCGCAAGTTCTCTTGCTGTCATCTGATATGTGTGCAGATAATCTGTCACATCCATAAATACTTCATCAATCGAATAGACATGAATATCTTCTGGTGCTATATATTTCAAATAAACTTCATAAATACGTGTACTATATTCTATATAGAGTGCCATACGTGGTGGTGCTGTAATATATTCAAGTTGATATTCTTTCGCCTTCTTCACAACTTCAAATAATCTTGCACGCCCCGGTATCCCATACGCCTTCAAAGAAGGAGATACTGCCAAGCAAATAGTCTTATTTGTTCGACTTGCATCTGCAACAACAAGATTTGTTGTCATTGGGTCCAGATTACGTTCTACTGCTTCTACGGATGCATAAAAAGATTTCAAATCAATTGCTACATAAACACGTTCTTTCGTTTTCATTCTGCTATAATCGTTTTTCGAAATTACCTACCACAGAGCTGCCTTCATTGATCACAATGAATGCGTGTGGATCTATTTCATGTACGATTTCCTTCATCTGCTCAATTTCATATTTTGACAGCATCACATAAAGTATATGTGAGTTTTCATTTGTATAAGCTCCTGTTCCTTCCCAAGTGGTCACACCTCGTCCTAATTGTGTCAAAAGTGCCTGTGCAACACCTTCTTGTTTGGTAAAGATCATTGCACTCATGTTAATATTCTGCACATGCATCCTATCGCATGCCATTGCTAAAATGGTTGTATAGATTAAAGAATATACTACGATTTCAATATCAAACATCCAAAGACAAACGCCATAAACTGCTACATTCATCATAATCGTAATCTTTCCTACACTAAAATTCGGATACTTCTTAGCAAAAATCACGCCAACAATATCTTGTCCACCGCCGGAACTTCGACCTCGCAAAATCATTCCTACCCCTGTGCCAACAACTAAACCGCCAATAATGCAAGCAGTCAGATAATCACTGAAAATCGGCTCCTTTGGAATCGGAACAAATGTCATCCATAAAGTTTGCACCGTTACTGTAACAATTGATTTCACCAAGAAAGAACGTCCCATTTCTTTCCATGCCCAATAAAACAATGGAATATTGATGAGATAGTAGATAATCCCAGCAATATCGAATTTGCTTAAAAAAGTAAGATGCAATCCTTGGACCAAAACAGTACGCAAGAGCTGTGCCACTCCCATAAATCCACCATTATACAGTCCTAATGGTGTAATTAAAATATTAATCCCACAAGCAAATAATGTTGTACCTGTAAGGTACCACATCATTTCGATCAATTGTCTTTTTGAAAATTTTTTCCTCATCCCTCATCCTCTTTTCTTTTGTACAATCAATCTTGTTTTTTTTGCTCTTCCAGACACGCTTGAATCGCTTCATTGAGTGATAACATTTTATCATCTAACTCTGAAACCATAGCCGCACATTCTTTTAGGTCACGACTAATGTATGCTGGTGCATTCCCTTCAAATTTGTAATAAATCTTATGTTCCAAACTCGCCCAAAAATCCATTGCAATTGTTCGTATCTGAATCTCTACTTTTGTCTCTACTACACTATCTGATAAGAAAATAGGCACAGATACCAACATGTGATAACTCTTATATCCACTTTCTTTTGGATTCTTAATGTAGTCTTTGATTGACAGCACTTTCAAATCACTCTGATTTCCAATCATAGCTGCCAAACGGTAAATATCAGATGTAAACGAACAGATCAGCCTTACACCTGCAATATCGTTTACATATTTCACCATATTTTCTACAGACACCTCGTATCCGTATCGCTTTAATTTTTTTACAATACTTTCTGGTGTCTTAATTCTTGTCTTTATATGTTCAATCGGATTGTAACGATGTACATGTTGAAATTCATCGTTTAAAATTTCCAATTTGGTTCCTACTTCTTTGAGTGCTGCATTGTAGAGAAATATAATAGTATTCCAACTATCTACATCCTCATAATTTTTAATTGCGTCTTGCATGAATTATCTCCTATTCTGTGACTTTTTCCCACGTTTCATTATAACATAGGTCAGCAAGACTGTCTTAATTTTCACAAAACTTTTACAAATCCAATTTCATATCTCCATACTGGATTCCTTCATAATTTATCCGAAGTATACCATACTAAAAATTGAAACTCAACTTAAAATCATGTATAATACGAGATACTGAAAACAGTGACCAAGAGAAAGGATCTATTTATGTTTCGTTTATGGGGAAAAATTTTTAAAGATAACCACATGTTACAAGATACTGTCATTTGCGATGAATCTTACGATACAAGAACACACAAGATTTTCAACGCATTAGATGAGATTTGTTATGAATTTGATTTAAGTAAACCAATTTGGTTTGAAAATACGATTACAGATTTCAAAGCACATGACAAAGCCAGATTTTACCAAGATAACTTCGTTGATTCCATTGATTTTGACTATCTTGAAATTCATGTAATAGAAGAATAAGGAACAAATAATGCTCCCTTTCAGTGATAAAATTCATCACCGAAAAGGAGCATTGTTCTTATTGAGACTTATTTATTATTTTCCACTAATTCCCAAAATATGATTTCCTAATACTTCTTCTGCAATATTTCTTGCATGATCCGAAATACGTTCTAAGCATAAGATTGTATCTAAGAATACAATTCCAGCTTCTGTATTACACTGACAATTTGTAAGACGTTTGATATGTTTTGCACGAAGCTTGATCTCCAATTCATCTGCTTTCGTTTCTTTTTCAATTGCTATCAACGCCTTTTCTCTATCATTTTCCATATAGGCTTCCATTGCATAGCAGAAACTATCAAAGCAAATATCTATCATTTCTTTTAATTCGATTTCGCCCATTTCAGAAAATGCTAATTTCTTATCAGCCAGTACCTGTGCATATTCAGAAATATTTTCACAATAATCACTGACTCTTTCAATATCAGATACTACTTGAATCATACGAGCGACATGTTGATGTTCTTTTTCACTGATTTGTAGCCCTGTAATCTTGATTGCATATTCTGTAATTCCTGCGCAATATTTATCTACCGTTGTTTCATCCGCCTTTAATGTTCCAATATCTTCTGCTGATTTTGTAAAGAGTACACGTTTTGCAACTTCCAATGTATCCTTTACCACAGCTCCCATACGTCCCACTTCTGAAACAGTTGCTTGGATTGCAATCGTAGGTGTCTGTAACATACGATCATCAAGAGATACTGTACTTGTACGCAAATCTTCCTCTGTCACCCCGCTAATCTTCTTAGCAAGTTTTACAATCCAGTTAGACACTGGGAACAATAATAAAGTAGTTGCAATATTAAATGCTGTGTGCACCGTACTGATTTGTGTTTGTGTGATTGAGCCATGACTCCATACTGGATTTACAATTGTAAAGAATGCAATCGCCACAATGCTAAATAAAATCGTACCAATGATGTTAAATAATAAATGCATTAAAGCTGCTGTCTTTGCATTTTTCTTTGCCCCCATACTTGACAACATTGCTGTCACACAAGTACCGATATTTTGTCCCATGATAATATAAATAGCTGCATTAAATGGTACAAGTCCTGCTGCTGCCAAACTTTGCAAAATCCCTACCGAAGCAGAAGAACTTTGAATGATTGCTGTCACACCTGCGCCAACTAAGATGCCCAAGAACGGATTTCCACCAAGTTTTACAAACATATTGCAAAAACTTTCTACTTCTTTCAATGGTGCTACTGCATCTGACATTGTTGAAATACCAACGAATAACAATCCAAATCCAATGATGATACTTGCAATTTCTTTTGCAGAACGTCTTTTTCCTGTTAACAACAAGATCACACCACCCATGATTGCAATTGGTGCTAAGGTACTTGGTTGTAAAAACTCTGCCCATTCTCCTGCTGAAACCAGCCATCCTGTAATGGTTGTACCAATATTGGCACCCATAATAACACCCATTGCCTGTGTCAGATTCATAATTTCTGCATTTACAAACCCAACAACCATAACCGTTGTTGCTGATGAACTTTGGATCACTGCTGTAATCAATGCACCGAGTAGTACACCCATTAATTTGTTCTTTGTTAACGCTTCTAAAATGGTCTTCATTTTATTGCCGGCAGCATTTTCTAAACCTTGCGACATGATCTGCATACCGTAAATGAACATTCCTAATCCCCCTGCAAATGGGATGATAATATTTGCATAATTCATAGGTCATTTCCTCCATGATTTTTCTATTTCTTAATCTAACCGTGGTTAAAATAACACCTACACAGAGGAAAAACAATAGATTTCACCTAAATTTCACTTAAGACTTCATCTTTGGTTTGAAAAGTAAAGAAGCAAGATATCCGAACACCAATGCTGCTGAAATCCCTACTGCACTTGCTTTGAATCCACCTAAAAAGATTCCGATAAATCCTTCTTTTTCAATCGCTTCTTTCACACCTTTCCACAATAGATTTCCAAATCCAACCAGCGGAACACTTGCTCCTGCTCCTGAAAATTTAAGAAAAGGTTCATAGATTCCTAGAAATCCCAACACCGATCCACTGCACACTAATAACACCATAATTCGTCCTGGCATTAATTTGGTACGGTCCAACAAAATTTGTACCAACGCACAAATCGCTCCACCTATCAAAAATGCTTTCCAATAATCCATATTGCCTCCTAGCAGTGTTCTAATACAACCGCATGTGCGATTCCTGGAACACTTTTTCCTTCATTAAAACTTACCGTTGACATCAATGCACCTGTTGGAACAAAGAGCACTCTTTTCCATTCTCCCTTTTCTAACTTTGGCAAAATAAAAGAAGATAATGTCGTTGCTGCACAGCCACATCCGCTTCCTCCCGCATGAGTATCTTGTGCTTGCTGATCAAAAATCACCATGCCGCAGTCCATATGATTTTGCTTAATATCAACTCCCTTTTTTCGCATAAGATCAAACAAGATAGTTTGTCCTACATAGCCCAGATCTCCTGTGATAATTCTGTCATAATCTTCTGGCTTTCTCTCAAAATCTGCTAAATTTTGTAAAATGGTATCGCAAGCAGCTGGTGCCATGCAAGCCCCCATATTCTGCGAATCCTTCAATCCATAATCTACAATTTTTCCAATGGTAATTCCGGCAACCCGTACATGACTCTTTCTGGTTCCTATCAGGAATGCCGCGCTCCCAGTCACCGTCCACTGCGCCGATAGCGGACGTTGATTTGCATATGCTAGCGGAAAGCGAAACTCTTTCTCCGCACTTCCAAAGTGACTTGACGTAACCGCCAATACATACGCTCCATATCCTGCCGCTACACTCATTGCACTTAACGAAATCGCTTCTCCTGAAGTGGAACAAGCACCATACAATCCAAAAAGTGGAATCTCTAGTTCTTCTAGCCCCATGGAGGTTGCAATTCCTTGTCTTAACAAGTCTCCACCAAACAAATGGTGTACCTCATCACTTTTCACTTTTGCTTTTTTTAGCGCCCGGAGGCAGGCTTGACGCTGCATCTCACTCTCCGCTTCTTCCCATGTTTCCTTTCCATATAAATCTGTCTCATCCACAAAGTCAAAATACTTACCAAGTGGACCTTCCCCTTCTTTTTTCCCTACTACTGATGCACTACTTACCACATATGGCATTTTATCAAAAACAATGCTTTGTGTTCCTTTTTGCATAACAAACCTCCTCGTTTTCGATTAGTATTTCCATTTTTGTTGAGAATATGAAAAAAGCGTAACTTTCAGATCAACATCTGTTAGTTACGCTTTCTAAACCATATTCCATTTTCTCAATTCTCCAATATTCCCATTAAAAATCTCAGTCAGTTCTGATAAATCCGAAAAATCCATTGGCTTTATGAGAGAACAATCTTTTTCAAATTCCATAATCTCTGTTTTGGATAACGCATGTGCTACAAACTCCGAACAGAAAAAATGTGTATCTCTTTCCCATTTGTGTCCAAAGAAACAAAACCATAGTCCTAATAAGTTGTATTGATAATCCGTATCATCTTGTTCCATTTCCTCCAAAAACTTTTTCAATCTAATATAGCTTTTGTCTGAAATATTCATTCGATATACAGCACAATCAATTGTTCCATTCTTTCCAAGAATCCCTTGATAAATGCTTTCTTTTACATATCCTGCTGGTAATGCAAGTCTTGGATATTTCCTTCCGAAACTATATAAGCATTCAAAGGAATCGTCCAAAGACAGCGCTACATGTGTATACTTATCTCTTGTAAGTGCATAAATCGCTCTTGAAACAAATGTATTCGTTCTTGTCAGCAATATATAAATCGATTTCATGCAAACTTGCTCCCCCTCTTTGTATCCCCTGCGTTACATTATATACTGTATTTCCCATCTTTGCAATTGTTGTTTCTTTTTTACAAATTCTATTGCATTCATGATATACTTTACATATGAGGGAGGAATTACATATGATGAACTATTTGATTATTATTTCAGTTGCTTATTTAATTGGTTGCTCCAATATGGCATACTACATTGGCAAATTGAAGCATGTTGATGTATTAAAGCATGGTTCCAAGAATCCAGGTGCCTCCAATTCCATGTTGCTTTTTGGTTGGAAATATGGGATTCTTGTAGGAATACATGATATTGGCAAATCAGCCCTTGCTGCTATTTTGGCAACTGTTTTCTTTCCAGAATTACCGTACGCTGCAGCTGTTGCAGGCGTTTCCAGTGTGATCGGACACATGTATCCATTGCCATTTCGATTTCGTGGTGGAAAGGGATTTGCTTCTTTTATCGGAATGATGCTTGCACTAAACTGGAAATTTGGTTTGATCATTTTGTGTTTGGTTGTTTTAGTAACACTGGTTACTGATTATATTGTTCTTGGAACAACACTCACTGTTACTGCATTACCTACATATTATTTCTTCACCACAAGAACTTGGATATTACCTGCCATTATCTGTATTGCAACAATTTCTATTATTTATAAGCACCGTATGAATTATGTTCGTATTTACCGAGGAACCGAGATTGGATTTCGCAGTGCGAATCGTGGCGAACATCGAACATAAATTAAAAATGTCGTACTCTTCTGATTTGAAGAATACGACATTTTTTTATATTGTCGCCTTTTTCCAACTTCCCTTTAGATACATTCCAACTGCCAACAGCATACCTATAAACCATCCAATTGGCCATGAAGACCAAATTCCAATTACACCAAAATGCTTTGGTAAGATCATCGCTAGGACAATTCGTATAAATAAATCTGCAAAGGTACTGATCATGAATAAATGTACAGCTCCTGAACCTCTCAGCACTCCATCTGTAATAATTTTTACAGAAACCGCCAAATAGAATGGGGCTACAATTCTTAAAAATTGCACACCTGCTTCAAGCGCTTGCGGATCATTTTCTGACATAAACAATCCAACCATTGTGCTTCCCATTCCTACAAACAGCAAAATTAAAATTGCACTTATAAGTTCGCCTAGAATCAGCCCATCCTTATGTCCTTTCCGTACACGTTCTAATTTCTTTGCGCCAATGTTTTGTGCAGTAAATGTGCTTAATCCATTTGCCACTGCCATGAAACAAGAAGTAGCAATTGTATTCAATTTAATGGCCGCCGTAAACCCTGCCATAACATTTGCCCCAAATCCATTTACAACCCCTTGGATCATAATATTTCCTACTGAAATAAAAGATTGCTGTAAAATGCTTGGAACTGCAATGCGAATCGTTTTCACTAATAAGTTCTTTGAAAAGAGTGGTGCCTTTCCTTCTGTTGGAATTGTTTTTAATCGTCTTAGCAACGTTCCCATTGATAAGATGCAGCTTATTCCTTGGCATAAAAGTGTTGCAAGCGCCAATCCTTCTACTCCCATTCCCACTTCTTTCACTAATAATACATTCACAATAATATTGGATACAGATGAAAACATCAAATAATACAATGGTGTCTTCGAATCTCCCATTGCTGAGAAAATTCCAGTTGCAATATTGTAAAAGAACACAAATGGCATTCCTAACGTATAAATCTTTAGATACAGATATGAGTCCGCAAAAATTTCATCTGGTGTATGCATACCATGTAATAATGGTTTGGTAAATACAAAGCCAAATAACATTAATCCGAGACATAATATTCCAAATGCGATAAAGGCTGTGGTAATCGCTGTTTTTAAATCCTTATACCTTTTCGCACCAAAAAGCTGAGAAACCACTATAGAACATCCAATGTTGCATCCCATTGCAAATGCTGTATAGATCAATGTAATCTCCGAAGCATTTCCTACTGCTGCTAACGCATTTGAACCAATAAAATTGCCAGCCACAAGGCTATCTGCTACATTATAAAGTTGCTGAAAAATAACACTTCCCAACAGTGGCAGCGAATATAGCCATACTACACTTCGTACATTTCCTACTGTCAAATCCTTATTCATCTTTTGTTTCACTCCTATTTATAACTTTAACTTTGCAAACGCATCTGCAAATGCTGTATTTACTGGCTCATCTTTTTGCTGCTTGAGATATTTTTGTACATCTCGTTTGCTGACGCCAGCACCCTCCTTTTCTCTGCGTTTTTTAAAAGCAGACATCTTTTCCTTATATCCACAAACACATACGAATTGGTCTTCTTCTCCCTTTTTAATGATTTCCATTTTCTTATGACACTGTGGACATCTTGCATTAGAAATCCGAGCAAGTACCTCTTTATGTCCACATGTACGATCCTGACAGACTAACATTCTTGCCTGCTTACCGTTCACTGCCAACATTGGTTTGCCACACTCTGGACATTTCTTGTTTGTCAAATTATCGTGACGAAAAACGCCTTGGCCACCTTTGATTTCTGTAATCAATGCTTGTGTATATCCTTGGATCTCTTGTATAAATTGTGTGTAATTCAACTGTCCCTTTGAAATCTCTGTCAGTTTCATTTCCCAGTTTGCTGTTAGCTCTGGTTTTCGAAGATCTTCAGGAACTAATTCTAATAGTTGTTTTCCCTTTGAAGTCATATGGATCTCTCTTCCACGTAGTTCCATCAAAAATGTTTTAAACAATTTATCAATAATATCTGCTCTGGTTGCTACGGTTCCTAGACCGCTTTTTTCCATCTCGGCTAGTAAAGATGCCTCTGTAAGATATGCTGGTGGCTTTGTCTTTCCAGTAGTCATCTGCACTTTTTGAATGGATAGTCTTTCTCCCTGTTTCAAATCAGGAATACTTTGTTCGGATATCAAGTCTTCTTCATCTTCACTTATGCCCAACTCATAAACTGCCTTCCAGCCAAGCTCTTTGACAACCTTTCCTTTTGCAACAAATGTTTCTTTTCCTGCCACTCCTTTTAAAGTGGTCTGCTCATATTCAAATGGTGGATATAACACACTTAGGAAACGGCGTACCACTAAATCATAAACTTTACGTTCCTCATTTGTCATATGATCCAATTGCACAAATTGCTCTGTCGGAATGATTGCATG
This sequence comes from uncultured Faecalimonas sp., assembly GCA_964440185.1. Taxonomy (GTDB): domain Bacteria; phylum Bacillota; class Clostridia; order Lachnospirales; family Lachnospiraceae; genus Faecalimonas. Next base: position 15,130 of record CAYTRJ010000018.1, read on the forward strand.
ATGATCGCTGACTTTCTTATCATCCACAAACGATTTATTTACAGAAATCGCTTGTTTGATCAAACTTCCTGCTAATTTTTTGTATGGTCCTATGCTAATTGCTCGTAATCGGTCCTTTAATGTATCCACAATATCTGTTCCGATATATTTTGAATCCGTTCTTGGATAAGTCAACACTTTATGGTGCTCATACAACCGCTGCATGATATTTAAAGTTTCTTTCGCCGAAAATCCAAATTTCTGATTCGCATCTCTCTGCAATTCTGTCAAATCGTACAATCCTGGTGCAAATGATTTTTTTGCAGCTTTTTCTACTTTGCAAAGTTCCATTTTCTCATTTGTGACAGACGATACGACATTTTCAATACGCTCCTTTGCAAAGGAACGAGAACTTCCTGATTTCACATCTTGCCATGTCCATTGCAGATTTCCTGCCTGTACTGTGGCGCCATAATATTCCTGTGGCTGAAAGGATCGAATTTCTTCTTCACGTTTTGCAATCATTGCAAGTGTTGGTGTCTGCACACGTCCACAAGATAGCTGTGCATTGTATTTACAAGTCAGTGCCCTTGTCGCATTGATTCCCACTAACCAATCTGCCTCTGCTCTGGAAACCGCTGCCTTATACAAATCATTATAATTTCTTCCATCTGCCAGATTTGCAAATCCTGTTTGAATCGCCTTATCTGTCACTGATGAAATCCATAAACGCTTAATAGGTTTATGGCAATTTGCCTTCTCCAGAATCCATCTGGCAACTAATTCTCCTTCTCGTCCTGCATCTGTAGCAATGATGATCTCATTTACATCTTTACGGAACAACTGTGTTTTTACTGCATGATATTGTTTCGCAGTTTTTGGAATGACTACTAACTCCATTTTCTTTGGCATCATTGGTAGTACTTCCATATTCCATTCCTTGAATTTTTTATCATAACTTTCTGGGTCTGCCAATGTTACCAAATGACCTAATGCCCATGTTACAATGTATTTATCTCCTTCGATTGCGCCTGTTATATTTTTGTGACAATGTAATACTCTTGCAATATCTCTCGCAACAGAAGGTTTTTCTGCTATTACTAATGATTTCATGTTTTCTCCTATTTTGATCTTACTTCTAATTCTGGCATTGTTGATGCCACCTTTGTATTGGCTGGAACGGAGCTGGTGATAAATGTATTTCCTGCAAGCACCGAATTCTCTCCAATTACTGTATTACCGCCTAATACAGTTGTATTGGCATAGATCACAACATTATCTTCGATAGTTGGATGACGCTTCTTGCCAGCAAGTTTCTGTCCCTCACGCGTAGAAAGTGCGCCAAGTGTGACCCCTTGATATATTTTAACATGATTTCCGATTACTGTTGTTTCTCCTATTACAATACCAGTTCCATGATCTATAAAAAAATATTCTCCGATTTCGGCTCCTGGGTTAATATCAATTCCTGTTTGACTATGCGCATGCTCTGTCATGATACGTGGAATAAATGGGACATTTGCACGATATAACAGGTTCGCATATCTATATACAAAAATCGCAAATAACCCTGGATAAGAAAAAATAATTTCTTCCTTACTTTTTGCAGCAGGGTCTCCATCAAATCCTGCCTCTACATCTTTTATAAGTTTTTCTTGAATGCTTGGAATTGCTTCTATAAATTCCAAACCAATACTTTCTGCTTTTCTTTTTATCGACTCATAAGATTGTTCCACATTATCATGTAACAACGCAATTTTTATCTGACGTGTCAGCTTCTCATACAACTCAGCCAGTTTGCTGTCTGCAAAACTTTCTTTTGTAGCATATAAATTCTTCTCTTTTCCGAAAAATCCTGGAAAACTGATACTTTGAAGTTCTTCTACAATCGATATGATAATATCTCTATCCGGAAGTTTACTTCTTGTCGAAACATGAAACACCTGCTGTTTTGCATAATTATTGCTGAGTTCTATTGCTGATTGATTAATTTTTTCAATGATATGTTCCATAATACCCTTCCTTTCATTTTCAATGCTTCTAGAATAACACATTTTTGCCTCTTATCCATTATAAATATTTTTTATGGCAAAAAATATGTTATATTTATTTTAGAATCTATTTTAATGAGGTACACTATGGAAAATTTACTTTTTTGTTTAAACGCAACCGTTCCTGTCTTTTTACTGATGGTTCTTGGTTTTATATTTCGTAAAATTCAGCTTTTCGATGATATTTTTGTCAATCAGGCAAATAAATTCGTTTTTACAGTTGCCCTGCCGGTCCTAGTTTTTCAAGATTTGGCATGTGCCGATTTTATTTCTGTCTGGGATACTACGTTTGTATTATTTTGCTTTGGTGTAACTGTATGTAGTATTTTTCTTGCCTTTTTACTTTCTTTGTTTTTCCGAAAAAATTATAGTCAAGGGGAATTTATCCAATCCGCTTATCGAAGCAGTGCAGCACTTTTAGGAATTGCTTTGATTCAGAATATTTATGGTGATTCTGGCATGGCGCCACTGATGATCATTGGTTCCGTACCACTTTATAATATTATGGCAGTAATTGTATTGGAATTTTTCAAACCATCGCAAACGCGATTTGATAAGAATTTAATAATAGACGCGATAAAAGGAATCCGAAAGAATCCGATTTTGATTGGCATTTTTTTAGGGCTTCTTTGGTCTGTTTTGAAAATCCCTATGCCCAATATATTAGATAAGACATTGACACATGTTTCCAATTTGTCTACACCACTTGGGCTGATGGCTATGGGTGCAACCTTTGATTTGCACAATACATCTGGCTGCATAAAGCCAGCCCTTGTGTGTACTTTTATGAAATTAATAGGTTTTGTGACACTGTTTTTACCTTTTGCAATCTTACTTGGTTTCCGAGACAGCCAATTGATTGCAATCTTAATCATGCTAGGTAGTGCCACAACAGTCAGCAGCTTTGTCATGGCAAAAAATATGGGGCACGACGGCGTACTGTCCTCCAGTGTTGTTATGTTAACTACATTTTGTAGTGCTTTTACGATTACATTTTGGTTATTTCTTTTAAAAATGGGTGGATTCATTTAAATTCGCCCATTTTAAAATAAAATACTTAATACATATGCGATTGTATACATTACTTCAAATGCCATTTTGTTTTCCTCCTGTCCTGTTGATGATTGTATCTTACAGGAGGTTTGTTATTCTATTGTTTTTAAAATGTTTCTATTTTGTTAAATGTGAAATTATATTTCTGTTAGGTAATGCTCCAGCATATTTTCTATGTAAATCTAGCTGTTTCCATTATGAATTAACTTGATATGTCAAAGACTTATAAAATATGTTTTTGTCTCTCTTTTGTCAACTCCATATCAATCTCTTTTATTCTATAGTTTCCAAATCTTTTTTATAATTTTTGTTTACTAATTCCATAAAAATCTCAAATGGAACAACTCCGTATAATCATTTTGTTGTTTCCAGACAATACAGAATATAACTTCTGGTAATTCCAGTAGGGACAACTACTCGTCTCCAAATCAGAGGTTTTGAATTTTTGATTCCTATTTTTAATTAAAATGCTTTCATGACTTTTTCTCTTCCGTTCCCTTCATTTTTTCATTATTGTTTAAAAAATCGTCTGTCCTCCAGTGTCAACTAAGGGAGAATTTTATCAGAAACTATTTACTTTCCACAATTTTATTTATATCTACAAGAATGACTTTCTCATTTTTTTCTGATTCTTCTATGACAGCTTGTGTAAACCCTGATTTTGAAAA
>CAYTRJ010000019.1:0-18831 GCA_964440185.1 uncultured Faecalimonas sp.
GGTCAATTGTTTTATTAAATTGTTCTTCTTCTTGTGTTAACACTTTGAAGATGAAATCTTTCTTTTCTTCCAATTCTGGGTAGCCATCTTTCGAACCAGCAATGACTGTTTCACTTAATCTTGCAAGGAATTTTCCTTCGATGCCAAGTAAACGTCCGTGACGTGCTGCACGACGGATCAAACGACGAAGTACATATCCTCTTCCTGCATTCGATGGTGTAATACCGTCAGAAATCATAAATGTTGCTGAACGAATATGGTCTGTGATCAAACGAATCGATACATCCACATTTTCGTCTGCTTTGTATGTTTTGTTTGCAAATTCACATACTTTGTCGCGAAGAGCTTTGATCGTATCTACATCGAAAATAGAGTCTACATCTTGCACAACAGATGCAAGTCTTTCAAGCCCCATACCTGTATCAATGTTCTTTTGATCCAATTCTTCGTAATTTCCATTTCCATCATTATCGAATTGTGTAAATACGTTGTTCCAGATTTCCATAAAGCGGTCACATTCACATCCTACTGTACAGTCTGGACTTCCACATCCGTATTTTTCACCACGGTCATAATAAATTTCTGAACATGGACCACATGGACCTGCACCATGTTCCCAGAAGTTATCTGCTTTTCCAAATTTGAAAATACGTTCTGGTGCAATCCCCATCTCTTTATTCCAGATGTCAAATGCTTCTTGATCATCTACATAAACAGAAGGATATAATCTATCAGGATCTAATCCAACTACTTCTGTTAAAAATTCCCATGACCAGTGAATCGCTTCTCTCTTGAAATAATCTCCAAACGAGAAGTTACCAAGCATTTCAAAAAATGTACCGTGACGTGCTGTTTTCCCAACATTTTCAATATCACCTGTACGGATACATTTTTGACATGTTGTCACTCTCTTTCTTGGTGGAATTTCTGCACCTGTAAAGTATGGTTTTAATGGTGCCATTCCTGAATTAATTAACAATAAACTGTTATCGTTGTGTGGAACTAACGAAAAACTCTTCATTGCAAGATGTTCTTTGCTTTCAAAGAAGTCCAAAAACATTTTTCGAAGTTCATTCACTCCATATTGTTTCATGTGTTTCCTCCTAAGTGTCTATTTTATAATTTACGCGTTACTCTCATTCTTTTCACTTTTCTTATTGCGCAAATGTCTTCCAAGTTGAATTCCGCCGAACGCAAAAGCGCCTACAGCTACCATTTTAATAAGAGTCTGTATTAATGTTCCTATAAATGCCATCTTTTTCCTCCCTGTATGATATTAATCTACGAATTCACGCATAATATGATACCATACTTTTTATAATTCCGCAAACATCTTCTGTGCATAATATACACTTTGCATTGCATCCTTTCCATAGAAATCTGCACCGATCAAATCCGCATATTCTTGATTTAGCACAGCGCCTCCTACCATTACTTTACATTCAGGTGCTTTTTCTCTCAACTGTTTGATCGTCTCCTGCATACTAGCTACTGTTGTTGTCATTAATGCACTCAGTCCTACTAACTTGATGTTTTCCTGCAAAACAGTTTCTACAATCTTTTCTGATGGTACATCTTTTCCCAAGTCAATCACTTCAAAGCTATAGTTTTCCAGTAATACCTTCACGATATTCTTTCCAATGTCATGAATATCGCCTTTTACTGTTGCAATCACTACTTTTTCTTTTCGAACAGCGCTTGCTTCATCGCTTCCCATATTTTCTTTGATGATTTCAAAGGCTTCTTTAGCTGCTTCCGCACTCATAAGAAGTTGTGGTAAAAAGACCGTTCCTTGTTCAAATCCTTTTCCCACTTCATCCAGTGCAGGAATCAAATACGTTTTGATGATTTCAAGTGGTTGTTCTGTTTGAAGCAATTTCCCTGTTGTTTCTTTTGCTTCTTCTTTTAGACCTTTTTCAATTGCAGTTTTCAGATCCATTTTTTGTTCTGTCACAGTCACGATTCCTGCTTCTTGTTTTGGTGTATATTTTTGAATATATGTTTGGCAATTACTATCATACCCCATCAACGCTCGGTAAGCATGATACGATTTCATCATAGCTTCAGAAGATGGGTTGATGATTCCTGCATCCAATCCTTGCTGTAATGCCATTGTATAGAAATTAGCATTGATGATCGGGCGATTTGGCAGTCCAAAAGAAATATTGGAAACACCTAGTACCGTTCCTACACCACATTCTTCTTTGACTCGCTTGAGTGCTTCTAATGTTACCTTCGCCCCATCTGGTTCAGAACTAATTGTCATAGCAAGCACATCGATCACAATATCTTTTCTACTAATTCCGTATTTTTCTGCTTCAGCTATAATACGTTTTGCAATAGCTACACGTCCTTCTGCAGTTTTTGGAATACCATTTTCATCTAAAGTCAGACCTACTACAACGCCACCATATTTTGCAAGCAGTGGAAAAACTACATCCATAGATTCTTGCTTTCCACTAACTGAATTCACCATTGGTTTGCCGTTATAGATACGCATAGCTGCCTCTAATGCCTGTGGATCGACTGTATCGATTTGAAGAGGTGTATTTACCACACTCTGCACTTCTCGGATCACATCACACATCATAGAAGCTTCATCAATATCCGGCAACCCCACATTCACATCCAAGATATGTGCACCTTGTTCTTGTTGCACAATTGCTTCTTTCAAAATATAGTCTAAATTATGTTCTTTTAGTGCTTGTTTTAACTTACTTTTTCCTGTTGGATTGATTCGTTCCCCAATGATAACGGGTCCATCTGACAAGCAAACCGCCTGACCATAAGAAGAAATCAAAGTATCCTCTTTCTTCTGTGGAAGAATCATCTTCTTATCGCTACATACATTCACCATTTCTTTTATATGTTCTGGCGTTGTTCCGCAGCAGCCTCCAATCACGCAAGCACCTGCATCCACTAATTTTGCTAACGAATTTGCAAATGCATTTGGTTTTACATCATAATAAGTCTCTCCATCTTTTTGTTTCGGTAAACCTGCATTCGGTTTTACAATAATTGGAAGTGAAGTATACTTAGCAACTTCTTTCAAAATCGGTTCCATCTGATCTGGTCCCAAACCACAATTCATTCCCAACGCATCTACACGAAGTCCTTCAAGCATTGCTACAACAGAAGGTACATCTCCACCTGTTAAAAGTTTTCCTCGCTCATCGAAAATCAATGTGACGAATACAGGAAGTGTTGTATTTTCTTTTGCTGCCAGTACCGCCGCTTTTACTTCGTAAGTATCACTCATGGTTTCAATGTGAATCAGATCAACACCTGCTTTCACACCACATATTACCAATTCTTTATAGGATTCGTATGCATCTTCAAATGCCAAGTCTCCCATCGGTTTTAATAATTTTCCTGTTGGACCCATATCCAGCCCAATGGCATATTCTTTCTTCCCAGCTTCCCGTGCCGCTATTTTTGCATTTTCAACTGCCGCACCAACTACTTCTTCGACAGAATATGGTTGATTGTGATATTTCTTACTATTTGCCCCAAATGTATTTGTAAGAACAATGTCGCTCCCAGCTTCAAAATACGCCCGATGAATCTTTCGGATCACCTCTGGTTTTTGAATGTTCCAATTCTCTGGAAGTTCACCAGCAAGTAGTCCTTCCTGCTGTAACAGTGTTCCCATTCCTCCATCTAAAATGAGAAGTTCTTTTCCTAATTTGTCTAATATCATTTTCAGTTTCTCCTATATATACAATCTATCTTTTGACAAGACTCGCACCCCTTTTGATGACAAGGTTCTTTCTTATGGCTCAATCCGATCAAAGCAGTCACCGACTTTGTAGGAGTCAGCATATAACCATCTGTCATACTCAATCCAATTATTTTTGATGCATTTGTTAAATCCAATACGTCTTTTTGATGAAAAATGGAAAAATCGCCGTATCCTGGACTAAATCTTGGTCGCCCATACAAGCCTTCCTTCTCCATCTGCTGCAAAATTTGATCTTGCATCTGATCACATGCCTCTTCCAAATAAGCTGCAGCACATGCTTGAAATACTACCGCTTTCGACATATGACAGACTTCATGTTTTCGCATCCTGCGATCTACATTGCTCCCAAGAGTGATTGCTAATGCAATTACTTTATCACATTCTTTTAAATTTTTACTCAAATGTTTACTTTGTATAATTCTATGTTCAATCTCCAACGTTTCATTATCTTTGTGAAATAATTCAAAAATGCGATAGACAAAACGTACATTCACAATCTCATCCAATTCTGCAAAGCATTCTTGTATAAGACATAATGTTCGCTCGTCTATCGCGTTTCTTCCATATCCTAAATAACGAACCGCCTCTTCTGTTCGTGTATTCATTGATATCCTCTTTATTTTATTATTTCTGATAAATTTCCCATAATCGCCGCAGCGACTTCCGGTTTATTCATGGAATAAACATGAATATTTTGAATGCCGTTCGCAATCAGATCAATAATCTGATCCGTTGCATATGCAACACCTGCTTGTTGCATAGCTGCTGGATCTTTGCCAAATCGATCTACTAATGCACGAAATCTTTCTGGTAAGATCGTACCTGATAACTGACAAATTCTTGCAATCTGCTTTTCATTTGTAACAGGCATAATGCCTGGAAGCACTGGTACTGTAATTCCTTTTTCACGAATACGATACAAGAAATTATAGAGAATATTATTATCAAAAAACATCTGCGTTGTCAAAAAATCGACTCCACTATCTACCTTTTCTTTTAAGTGTACAATATCTTCTGTCTTTGTACTACTTTCTACATGTCCTTCTGGATAACATGCTGCTCCTATACAGAAATCGCCGTATGACTTAATGTCTTCAATTAATTCTTGTGCATACTTATATTGTCTCTCAGCCGGAAAAGAAGCATCTTTTGGAATATCTCCGCGCAATGCTAAAATATTCTGAATCTTATTTTCTTTCATCTCATCAATTACTCGTTTAACTTCTTCTTTTGTCGAAGAAGCACATGTAAGGTGTGCAATGCTGTCTACACCTAAATCATTTTGAATATGAGATGCAATCTTAACCGTATTCTTACTAGTTCCTCCACCTGCTCCATATGTAACACTAACAAAAGATGGTTCCAACTTTGTGATTTCATCAACTGCATGAACCACACTTTCAAACCCAGCGTCCGTCTTTGGCGGAAACACTTCAAAAGAAATATGCACCTTGTTTTCTAATAATTTTTCTCTAATCTTCATGTCGTACCTCTATAAGCTATTATATAAATTTTCGTATTGTTTTGCAGAATTCTTCCATGAGAAGTCTTTTTCCATCGCACGTTCTACAAGTTTATTCCAATCACGTTTTTTATCGTAATAGATTTGTTCTGCATAACGAACTGTATTCATCATTTCATGTGCGTTGTAATTTGTAAAGCTAAATCCTGTTCCAGTTTTTTCATATTCGTTATATGGTTCTACTGTATCTTTCAAACCACCTGTTTCACGAACAATTGGTAATGTTCCAAAACGAAGACTCATCAACTGACTAAGTCCACATGGTTCAAATAAAGATGGCATTAAGAATGCATCACATGAGCCATAAATTTTATGTGACATTGGGTCTGAATAATAAATGTTTGCAGACACTTTGTTTGGATATTTCCATGCAAAGTGACGGAACATATTTTCATATTTTTCATCCCCTGTACCAAGTACAACTAACTGAATCTCATCTTGGCACAATTCATCTAACACATGTGCAATCAAGTCAAATCCTTTTTGATCTGTAAGGCGTGATACAATACCGATCATCATCTTCTTAGGATCTTTTTCTAAGCCTAATTCTTCTTGTAATGCAACTTTATTCTTTACTTTTTCTTTTCTAAAGTTTTCAACTGAGAACTTATTTGCTAACCACATATCTGTCTCAGGATTATATTCATCATAATCAATACCATTCACAATACCACAGAGGCAATTACTTCTTGCATTCATCAATCCATCCAAATGTTCTCCATAAAATGGCTGTTTGATTTCCTCTGCGTATGTGTTACTTACAGTTGTAACTCTATCCGCATAAACGATACCACCTTTTAAAAGGTTCGCATCTTTATATGCTTCCATTTTATCTGGTACAAAATAGTACTCTGGAAGTCCTGTAATCTGTCTTACATCTTCTGTTCCCCAAACACCTTGGAACTTTAAGTTGTGAATTGTCATCACTGTCTTAATGCCTCGATAATACTCTGCCCCAAATCGGAAATTATCGAGATAAACTGGAATCAATCCTGTTTGCCAGTCATGGCAGTGAATAATGTCTGGTCTGAAATCTAATTGTGGAAGTGCACTCAAAACTGCCTTTGAAAAATACGAGAATTTTTCAATATCCCATAACATATCACCACTATATGGCTTAGGTCCGTTAAAGTATTCTTCATTATCCACAAAATAGAATATAACACCATCTAATTCTAATTTAAGGATTCCAACATAACGATCTCTCCAATTGAAATCCATATAAAAGTGTGTTACATATTCTAATTTTTCTTTCCATTCTTCCTTCATACATGCATATTTTGGTAAAATAACACGTACATCGAATTCATCTTTATCAAAGTTCTTAGGTAATGATCCTACAACATCTGCAAGACCTCCTGTTTTTATAAATGGTACCGATTCTGATGCAGCAAACAATAATTTTTTCATACGTTTTTCCTCCGCTTATAACAAAAAATCTATCTTTATTATACCCATTCATTTTATGACGGTCAAGGTTTATCGCATTTTCCGTTCTAAGCGAATCGTATCAGCTACCAGTGCAATGAATTCAGAATTTGTAGGCTTCCCTTTTCCATTGCTGATCGTATACCCAAATAAACTATCTAGCAATTCGACTTTTCCTCTGTTCCATGCAACTTCAATTGCATGTCGGATTGCTCTCTCTACACGGCTTGAAGTTGTCTGATGTTTTTTTGCGACAGTTGGATACAAAATTTTTGTAATCGCATTTAACACATCCATATCTTCAATCGCCATTAAAATAGCATCTCGTAAGTAATGGTATCCTTTTATGTGCGCTGGAATTCCAATCTCATGAATCATATCGGTTACTACGTTTTCCAAATCTTCTTTTGGTGCTTCTTGACTATATGTCACATAAGCAGGATTTTTCTTTGTTTCTTTTCGTACTTCTTGTTTGATATTTTGAATTCGTTCCATGATCGCTTCATTGCGAAACGGTTTCATCACGTAGTAACTTGCTCCTTTGCGAAAGGCATCTTCCGTAACTCGCTCTTGCCCAACTGCTGTTATGATAATGAAATATGGTTTCTTTTCTAATTTTTTATCTTGATGTACTTTATCCATTACACCTAAGCCATCCATCTTAGGCATGATCAAATCTAATAGCACAACATCCGGTTGCTTTTGTTTGATAATTTCATACATATCGACACCATCTGTCGCTTTTCCTACAAGGTTTACTTCTTTATCTGTACCTAAAACGTCTTCTAAAACTTCCAATATTCTCTCATTATCATCTGCAATCGCGATATTTAACTGCGCCATTTGTCCCTCCATGCAACGCCTTTCACTGATTGCTTTCCTATTTTTATTATAAAATGCCATTTTTTGTCTTGCAACAAATAATATATACAATATTTCGACAACTTGGTTGTTTTTACGTTATTTCTTGTAAGTTTTTGCAAAATAATGAAAGTCTGGATAAACTTCCAGACTTCATTATCAACTCCATATTAAGCGAACTTTAAACAAATCACCGTCTACTTCGATTTTAAATGTTCCGCCCTGCAATTCCGTAAAGCTTTTTGCAATTGCCAGACCAAGGCCACTTCCTTCAGAACTTCTCGATGATTCTCCTCTTACAAAACGTTCTGTCAAATGCTCTGCATCAAATTCAAGTTCTTCTGCAGAAATATTCCGAAATACGATCTCTGTTTTTTCAGCTTCTCTTATCAGATCAATATAAACGCGAGAACGTGGCATTGCATATTTCAAAATATTTTGAATCAGATTTTCAAATATGCGGTACGTTCTTTGTCCATCTAAGGATAAAATTATCTTTTCTTCTGGCAAATTCCATTTGAAATGAAGTGAACTTGTATCTATACGATCACTCATTTCAGAACGTACTTGCTTGATCAAACTTACCACATCAATTTCTGTACAGTTCATATTCACATTACCCGATTGTGCTTTACTTACTTCAAATAAATCTTCAATCAGCGCTTTTAATCGTTGAGATTTCGCATCTAACGTATTGATATAGGATTTCCTTTCTTCTTCAGAAATATCTTCTTTTTTCAATAAATCCACATAAGTAATGATAGCAGTAAGTGGAGTTTTCAAATCATGTGAAACATTTGTAATCAATTCGGTCTTCATATTTTGGCTTTTCGCCTCTTCCTCTACCGCTTTTGCAAATCCAACTTGCAATTCATTCAACGAATCGCCGATTGGCTGAAATACACCAAGTTCTTCTTCCAAAGAAATCTTCAAATTTCCCTCTGCCATCTGTTTAGTTGCTTCTAAGATACTATTGTATTGTTTTTGTATCTTTTCTCCATATTTTCTTAATAGAACATAGAGTGCCACAGAATATACAATCAAACCAATCACTCCAAACAGCCACATGCAGCATAAGATAGTCAAGATCACAAAGTTTGCAAGGACAATTTTTATAATGCTTTGGTTTAATTTTTCAGAAATATTAATATCTGTAATGTAAGAATACAGTTCCTTTCCTTTTCGTTTCAACCATCTGAGCAATCTCACACATAAAACGCGTTCTTTCACATAAGTTTTTGGTTTTACAAAGAAATCACGTATATTTACAATCGTAATATATTCTGCTGCGAAGCATACAAACCATCCTAAGAATTGTGCAATTACCAACCCTGTATAAATTGTGGATGATGTCAATTCATACCCTAAGATCATGACACTGTCATATGATGTGTTCCAATTCGTAACTGCCATTGCATAAAGCATACCTACAATCATACCCAAGCCTGCTATACCTGTGATGATAACGATTTCAAATGGCCATTTTAATCTACGAACTGTTGGGACGAATAAATATATGATTCCAGTTGCCACAAAGCATGCTATTACAACCCAAAGAGCTCCTGTTTCAAAAAACAGATTTTCCGCCGATTCAAGATAACTGTCGACATACTCATTTTCATAAATCATTGGAAACTCACGATCAATCTTAAAGGTAATGTGAAATGATTTTGGAACATTACCCGGATCAAAATCATCTGCTAAATTATAACTTTCTCTGTAAAACTCTAAATTTGCTCTATATTGCTCTACACTTGCATATGCTCTATCAAAAAGGTCTCTATATTCGTACTCATCATAGATTAGCTCTGTAGATTGAAACTCTATTTTCTGCATAGAACCAGATTGATTAAAAGAGATTTCCAAATTCCCACAACTTTCCACGTTCTCCCAGTCAGTCACATTTTCAATTACTTGCGTTTCTCCATCAAGCTCTCTGATTGCCTGAAATGCCGTTTCTGCTTGCATTGTATTATAATCGTTTACCCAGCCTGTTTTGTTTAGTACTTCCAACGAAACATCTTCGCCATTTTCAAAAGCCATAAGAGAATAGATGTAATAGCTGGCTTCCATTGCATAATTCACAAATTCTGGTTCGATATAATAAAGTTCCTCTGGTGCCTGTGCTGAAACAGTTGCATTCATCTCCGTTTTCTTTTTTTGCATTTCTTCTCGCGTTTTTGGATAAATCGATGTGATCAAAAGCGCTGGAATAATGAGTAATGCAATCACAATTACATATAATAACTTACTAGATTTTTTCAATTTTGTAGCCAATACCCCACACCACCTTCAAATATTTTGGTTCTTTCGGGTTGATTTCAATTTTTTCCCGAATATGTCTTACATGAACCATAACTGTATCTGTTGTAATCGCTTGTTCTTCCCAGACTCTTTCATAAATTTCTTCTGCTGAAAAAACACGCCCTGGAGATTTGATCAGTAATAATAGGATTTTAAATTCCATCGGTGTCAGTTTCACTGGTTCTCCATCTACAGTTACTTTCACCGTATCTTCATTTACTTCCAGCCCACCTACGCAGTAAACATGATCCCCTGTTACTTGAAGAAATTTTTTATATCTGCGTAATTGCGAATTTACACGAGCTAACAATTCCAAAGGTTGAAATGGTTTTGTTACATAATCGTCTGCTCCCATATTCAATCCCATGATCTTATCTACCTCTTCTGATTTTGCGGAAAGCATGATCACCGGAAATTCATGTTCTTTTCGAAGTTCCATCACCATATGGATTCCGTCCATACGTGGCATCATGACGTCAACTATAGCCAAATGTACGGTCTTTTTTCTAATGATTTCCAATCCTTCTATCCCGTCTTTTGCTTTGGATACTTCGTACCCTTGACTTTTCAAATAAATTTCAATGCCGTCTCGGATCTCTTTATCATCCTCCACAACCAATACGTGATATTGTTCCATCCTTTTATCTCCTTTTTCTACAGTTCTTTCATGTATGATGTTATCATACTCGCCTAATCTAAAAAGAATCTCTAGAAAATCCGAAAGATTTTCTAAAGATTCACCTTCCATTCTCTTGATAATTTTCGATATACAACAATATAGCAGATGATATGTGCCATACTTGTCAATGCCCAGCTAATTGGATATACCCAATATACTGTTTCAATCTTGTGAAATGCATCTATTTGAAATACAGTCATGATCCAAACAATACGGAATGCACACGCACCTAATAAAGACACGATCATTGGCATAATGGAATATCCTAATCCTCTTAATGTTCCCACAATGGTGTCCATAATACTGCAAAGTACATATGCAGTGCCAACAATCTTTAATCTAAGCATCCCCGCTTCTATGACTGCCGGACTTGTTGTATAAAGTCCCAATAAAGGATTTCCAAACAGTACTGCTCCAAATCCCATAGCCATTCCTACTGTTATCGCACATCCAATTGACGCAAACAAAATGCGATTGATTCGATGATATTTTCCTGCCCCGACATTTTGACTAGTGAACGAAACTGCTCCTTGGTTAAATGCATTGGTAGATGCATAAATAAATCCTTCAATATTCAGTGCTGCTGAATTTCCCGCAACGACAGTTGCCCCAAACACATTTACAGAAGATTGTACAACTACATTCGATACAGAAAATAGCATTCCTTGTATCCCTGCTGGCAAACCTACTTGTAAAATTTTTCTGAGTTTGCTTTTATGCAATTTTAGTTTAGAAAGTTCCAAGCGGATCGTACCTTCGCTCTTCATCAGACAACGGATCACAAATACAGCCGATACAATCTGCGAAATTGTTGTCGCCAAGCCAACACCAAACACGCCCCAATGGAATACGATCACAAAGATCAAATTCAATGAAATATTTATGACACCTGCGACAGTCAAATAATACAAAGGTCTTTTCGTATCTCCCATTGCTCGCAAAATAGATGCTCCAAAATTATATAACATCATTGGTGTCATTCCACAGAAATAAACACGCAAATATATAACTGCAAGATTTAACACTTCTTCTGGTGTATTCATCATTCGTAAAATAATTGGAGCTCCTAAAACACCCACAATTGTTAATATAATGCCACTGAGCACACTAAGAGCAATTGCAGTATGCACAGTTTCTCCTAGGCTCTTTTTATCTTTTGCGCCATAATATGTTGCTACTAATACATTCGATCCAATAGATAATCCTACAAATAAATTCACAAGCAAATTTACCAAAGAACTTGTGGACCCTACTGCCGCCAACGACTCATCCCCTGCAAATCGACCAACTACAATAATATCTGCCGCATTAAAAAGTAACTGTAAAATGCTGGAAAGCATCAATGGCAATGAAAAAATCAGCATCTTTTTCAAAACAGATCCGCTGCACATATCCATTTCATAGCGTTTTCCCTTTTGTTCTTTCATTTCCCTCATCTCTCTTTCTAGCATTTAGTATATCACTTGCAACAAAAAAAGAAAGTGGAAATCCCACTTTCTTCTTCCTTATTGGCAGTTATTCATTTCTGCAATAATTTCTTCTAATTGCTCACAAAGTTTCTTTGCTGTTTTTATATCAGATTCTTTGATGCAAACAGAAATCCTTGTTTCTAATTCTTTCTTACGTTGTTCTAATTCCAAATATGTTTTATTAAAATGGTTTTCGTAAATCATTTTTCGGAAAGAACGGATCCTCATACGTCGTACAGATTTGTCATCCACAAAAAGTACATAATCAGCACAGTTTACAATATTATAAAAATCATGAGATACCATAAGCACTGCACCCTTATATTCTGAAATTGCCTTTTCTAATGCAATCTGTGAATAAGTATCCAAATGGCTCGTTGGCTCATCTAACAATAAAAGGTTCGCATTTCCTGCACAGATTTTTGCTAATTGTAATAGATTCTGTTCTCCTCCTGAAAGTTGTCCAATCTTACTGCAAAGTGCTTCTGCATCAAAGCAATATCCTTTCAAGTATTCTTGAATCTCTGCTTTCGACTCAAATCCCAATTGTTCGAATTGTTCATATACAGTTAAAGATTCATCCAACATCTCTCCATGAATTTGAGACAAGAATCCTATTTCTACTTCTTCTCCAACTGTAATTGCTTCATTTTTATTTTTGTAAATCTCACGAAGCATCGTCGTCTTTCCTGTTCCATTAGCACCAACAATTGCAACCTTCTCTCCTTCGTGAAGTTCAAAACTTACATTTTCTAAAAGAAGTTCATCAAATGCAACTTCATAGTCCCAGACACTTAGTGCTACTTTTTCCGCATCTGCTTCCACTTTTGGAAATACGATTTGCGGATTATGAATATCTAAAAATGGAGCTTTGATTCTTCTTGCACGAAGTCTGTCAAGGTGAGTCTGCTTCGCGTGTACAGCACGACCAAGCGCTGCAATGCTCGCATTGGTTGCATTTGTTCTCAAACGATCTACCATCTTTTCTGTTCGTTCAATTTCTTCCGTATCTCTAGCCGCAAGTTCTGCCAATTCTATCTTCTTTTGCAGAAGCGCAAAATTGTAATCAACATAATTTCCATCAAATTCTTGGATATCCGTATTTTCCAAATGCAAGATCTTATTAAAACAATGATTCAGCAAATAGCGATTATGTGTGATCACTAATAATGTTCCTTTATATCCATTGATCAGCTCACAAAGACCATTAAGATTCTCAAAGTCAAGAAATACATCTGGTTCATCCATAACAAGTAAGTCTGGCTGAAACAACATTTCCTTCATTACTTGTAATAACTTGTATTCTCCACCGCTCAGCTGCGCAATACTAATATTTTCTTGCTTTTCCATTCCTGCTGCTTTCAATTGTTTACGGATGTTGCTCACATAATTGTCACCATCCATAGCTTGATATGCATCTAAAAGTTTTTGATAAGTTTCAAAAAGCCCGTCTAACTCTTCTGCTGTTGCCATTTCTTCGCAAATCCTTGCTGTTTCTTCTTGATTTGCTACAAAAACTTCACTCAAAAAGTCAAATACTGAAATTTCTTGTTCCTTTTCATCTCTTGAAAATTGGCTTACATAACCAAATCTACAGTTTTCCTCTTTGATAATCTTTCCATCATATAAATATTTATCAGGATGCATCATCATATCTACTAATGTTGTTTTTCCAGTCCCGTTACTACCAATAAATGCACAATGTACCCCTGCTTCTATCGTAAAAGACACCTTTTTATACAACTCTTTATCCGGAAATTCATAAGATAATTTTTCTACTTGAATCATATCATTCACCGTACCTTTTCGTTTTCTTATCTTTAGTATTTCTACCACATCAGATTATCAAAGTCAATAATTACTTAATTTCTGCATTCGGCAGCTGCAAGGGAATCATATCCATAGAACTCTGCAGTGTGCTTCATGATTTCTTCTGTCAGATTCTTTCCAGCTTTTACATATTCCACTACATGTCTGCCATAAAGTACCAGTGTTTCCATCGAGTAAGTTTTTAATTCCCCTCTCAAATAGGTTTCAAAAGATACTTGTGAAAGAGTGTCATCTTCTGTATGAATAATACGTGCTTGTCCGGATAAATGTGGATAACTTTTAGAAAATGCTTCTCGCCAATCCACCTGAACCGCTATGATCTGCTCTATAAGTGCCTTCTTTTCATCCGATACTATTGGAAGACCTTCTTTCAATTTTTCATATTCTTCTGGCTCTGTAGATTCCATCATGTATGCATACTTTTCCATGATCAAATTACGCCCCGCTTCTTTTCCTTCCAGTAAATCCCTGTAAAAGCTGTGAAGCAATGATTCATTCCAAGTCAAGTATTGGCTCTTTCTCATGATTTCAAAAGTTTTCCAATCATCTTGACAAGATGCTCTTCCACCCTCATTTCTTGTGTTTTGGAACATCTCCCATTCCAATGCTACGATTTTTTCTATCACTGTATCCATAAGATCCTCCGCTTCTAAAATACGATTTACATGGTCTTCTAAGAAAGTTTCTTGTCCGTATGTTAAATGCTGTCTTTTCAACTCTGCCAAAATATTACTACATATTTCTTCTATCAATTGCTCTTTTTCTTCTGTTTTCAAAAGATCTTCTAACATTATTTTGATATTACGCAATCGCTCTAGCTTCTCTAAGCCACGCCATGCCCATTTATAATATGGCATATAACTATGATTTAGCAGATAGATTGTATGCATAGTTTCTTTTATAAATTCGTTTAAGGCAAGAGAAGCTGCAACGATATCTCCCCTTCTCAAACAACGCATATAATTATATTGTCCTGATTGCGCCATCAGTGCCACACTGTTTGCTAATTTTTGCTTCCAAATTGGAAATTCATCTCCCTTTTTCAAGCGATTCCGAATTTCCGTAAATCGTCCTAATGGATCCGCAAATACTTCCCCATTTACAGCCATTGCCAGTTCTGCTTCGCTTCCTAGAAATTCTTCGTAAAAAGATTGTATTTCAAACACTCCAACACGATTTTGGCCACGCTTACTTGTGTTGCGTGCGACAAATCCCATAAATGATTTTGGTAACTTATCATACGCCTCCTGCATCTGTTTGCCGATCACATCATAATCTGCTTTTGTAAGCCAGATGCAAAAACCTGGTCCGAAGTCATGGTCTCGAGATATTTCATCATCAAATCCTAAACATTCTGATCCATGTCCCACCAAACCAACTGCTGTTCGCTGCACATACGCCGGAAACTGTTCTTCCAACATCTGCTTTCCATATGCTTCATAATACTTTTTAGAAAGTGCTAATCCACTCATTGAGCCTGTTACACCATAAATCTTGTCATAAGTTGTTTTTGCTTCCATTTGAAGATACTCTGCTTCTTTTTCATATCCCGCAGCCTTTAAAACTAAAGCACAGTTTTCGCAAGTGACTGCATAAGACTCATTTTTTCCAAAATAAGTTAAAATTTCTTGTAAAGCTCTTGTATAACAGGTAATTGCATTTTCATAATCTTGCTTTTTATAATACCCTTGTCCAAGCAGTGCTAAAGCTCCTGCAAAATGCGCATCTGCTTCTTTTTTATTTTCAAAAATCTTGACTGCTTTTTCCAAAAGCTCTGTACCTTCATCATACGCACCTTTTTGGAAATACACTCCCGCAAGATTTACATAAGTAGTAGCAATTTTACTCTCTGCACCTTCTACTTTGCAAATAATTTCTAGTGCATTTTCAAGACAATTGATTGCATTATCAAATTGTCCTGCACTTTGATAGGCCATGCTCATATTGTTATAGAGTCCTGCTGTTTTTGCATCTCTTTTTCCAAGACTTTCATATATCTGTTTTGCTTTTTCGTACATTTCCAAAGCTTTTGGAATCTGATTCACTGCCCGATAGGCTGTTGCTACATTCAAAAAAGTAGTAGCCCCTTCTTCTGTATCCTGCAATTGATTTTCCGACACGAGATCCAATAACTCTTTTTCCAGTCTAAGCATGTTATCATAATCGCTGATACTACGATAATGTCCAATCAGATCATTTTTTTCTACCAGTTCTACTACTTTTTTCATAGATTATTTTTATTCCCTTCTTAACTTTTATTCACTTCTAAGTGCTGACACAGGGTCTTTCTTTGCGGCTTGTTTTGAAGGAATCAATCCACCGATCAAGGTTAAGATAACACTTAGCGTAACCAATATGATTGCACCCTGGATTGGGAGCACTGCTGTAATATTTAAATTGCCTGTAACACTTTGGATCACATAATTGATTGGAATCAACAATACTAATGTAACACCAATTCCTAATAATCCAGAAATCAAACCAACAATAAAAGTTTCTGCGTTAAAAATCGATGAAATATTTCTCTTAGAAGCACCAATTGCACGAAGTACACCAATTTCTTTTGTACGTTCCAAAACAGAAATATATGTGATAATCCCAATCATGATAGAAGATACAATAAGTGAAATACTTACAAATGCAATCAGAACATAGCTTACGCTATCCACGATCGTTTTCACCGATGACATCAAAATTCCGGTCAAATCTGTATATTGGATCACCTTTTCATCATCTACTTTTTCCATTTTATCATTATAGTCTTCTAAGAAATCAATAAATTCTTCTTTTGCTTCAAAATCACTAAAGTAAAATGAAATCGAAGATGGTTCATCTAACTCCTGATATCCAAGAGAAATGAGGTTCGTATTTGCATTCTTTTCAGTACCACTAGACGACATTGTTTCAAAGAGACGCATCAATTCTTCTTCACTTAGATCAAATTGGAATGCTCCTGCTATCTGACTTGGATCAACTTGGAACGCACTTGCCATTGTTTGCATTAATTTTCCTGTTAATTCCCCTACTTTTGTAAGGACAGTTTTTTGCATTACAGCTTCTGTCATCTTTACAGCAAGTGTTTCTTTTGTTGATACTACCATATCTTGTGCTACAAATTCTGCTACAACAGTTTCTGCTATTTCTGATGTTAATACTGCTGACATATCTTCTGTATCTGCCCCATCAATTGGTGCCATTGCAATATATCCTTGCACCGCACCCTTGATCAATTCTGAATATACATTTGCAAATGTATCTTTCGGAATCAAATAATTTTCTTCTAATGAAGCAAGCAGTGCTTGACTTTCTTCTTTTGCCATATAAGCAGTGATCACACCGTCCACTTCACTTGCTTTGATAATCGCTGCATTATTCATAAGTGGATTCTTATGCGATTCAATATAATCATTCAACATACCGTTTGTAAGTGTTACCAACGTATCTTGAAATGCTTCTTCTGCTTTTACTGTGTCTGCTGTGATCGCACTGGAAATTTCTGTCATATATCCTTGTGTCATATTTGAAATCATTTCCTCACTAATATCTGCACCAAAAGCAGATGACAGCATTTCCTCATCAATAGAAATCATATCCGCAAAGTCAAGTCCTGACTCTTCGCTCTCATCATCAAATCGCTTGTTATTGAACACATTGATTTCTTCATTTTCTAATTGTTTTTTCACAATTTCAGATTCTGTTGCTTTATCTATCACATATTGTGTCAACTCTTTTGTATAGGCAACCCCAGGAGAAAGTGTTGATGCAGTGACTCCTTCTTTTGCTGAAACGATTCCTACAATTTTTAAGTCCATTGCCTGATCATATGCATCTTTCATAAATGCGCTGTCTTCTGACATACTTTCATAAATGTCATATGATTCATTATATTTATATGTTGCACTTGCATCAATTACTTTTAACGGATGTTCCATCAATTCTTCATATGTAAATTCTAACGGTTCTGCATTATTCTCAACAGTTTCTCCCGCCATGATCTTAGAAATCATCTCTGTAAGTTCATCGCTATCTCGTAAACCTAAAGTATACACTAACAAATCTGGCATTCCATTTGATTCTGGAAGCACTAAAATAGCTTCATCGTATGATTCAGGCCATCTTCCTTCCAGCACATCATACTGCTCCTCTAAAGAAACTTTGTCATCTATCATTTCATAGAAAACAGATGTTATGGAACTAGAAACCATACTGCTAGATGCTAATGTACTTCCACCGCTGATAGAAGATAATAGCGAACTTGGATTTAATTGTACAATTTCTCCTTCTTGATTTTCTGTATAGATCATAGGAGAAATGCTGTATTGGTAACGAACCAATGATACCATATCGTCTACTTTTTCTTGCTCTTCTTCCAAATAGGATTTAAATGATGTCAGATCATTCGTTCCAATTTTTGAAAACATTGTACTAATATATTGTCGTTCTGAAACAATATCTGTTCCATTTCCTTCTCCTGTCTGCGATGCCATTGTAAGCAATGCAGACATCGTATCGGCTGTTTCGGAAGTCACTGTAAGAGGATAAGATGTTAATGTCTCCTCTTGGATTTGATCAATGTAATTTTGGAATCCTGTTGATAAAGATAAAATCAGCGCGATCCCGATAATACCAATAGATCCTGCAAATGCAGTTAAAAGTGTTCGGCCTTTCTTTGTCAAAAGGTTGTTGAAGCTCAAAGACATCGCTGTCCAAATTGACATTGCCGCTTTTCCCATATTTTTATGCACCGCAGGAACTTCTTTCTCTTTTTCTGGAACAAATGGATCACTGTCATCAATAATTTGTCCATCTTTTAAACGTACAATACGAGTAGAATATTCTTCTGCTAATTCTGGATTATGTGTAACCATAATAACCAAGCGATCTTTTGCCACCTTTTTAAGAAGCTCCATTACCTGTACACTTGTTTCTGTATCAAGAGCGCCTGTTGGTTCATCTGCAAGTAAAATATCTGGATTATTTACTAATGCTCTTGCAA
>CAYTRJ010000020.1:0-18785 GCA_964440185.1 uncultured Faecalimonas sp.
TCGGACAAACGGTTTTCAAGACCGCCTCGTTATGACCACTTCGATACCTCTGCTTATTTTATTTTCGTCAACAACTCGCTAACGACATGTTGTATTTTATCATGCCGTCAGCAACTTGTCAACACCTTTTAGCATTATTTTTCCATGAATGTTTCGGCTATTTGCAAATCTTCCGGCGTTGTTATTTTGATATTTTGGTATGATCCTTCTACCAGTTTTACGCGATATCCCAACATCATTTCTAGCACCATTGCGTCATCTGTAATTGCATCATTTTCATTTTGCATCAAACGTGTATATGCTTCTTTTATCAAAGCAACTTCAAATACTTGTGGTGTCTGCACTTGCCATACATATTTTCGTTCCGGTGTTTCTTTTGCAAAATTTGCTCCATCGCTTATCTTAATAGTATCCTTCACAGGCATTCCTAATACGCACGCTTTATTTTCCAAAGCAGACTCATATGCCCTTTGCAGCATATCCTCAGTCAAAAACGGCCTTGCTCCATCATGGATGAATACAATCCCCTCTTCCCCGATTTGATTCAACCCATTCCATACAGAATGATAGCGTTCTTTTCCACCTGTAACGATCTTTTTTACCTTTTCGAATCCATATTTCGAAATTATTTCTTTTTCACAATATTCTTCTTGTCCATTTCCAACGACCAAAATCACTTCATCTACTATATCAGAAGTTTCGAAAGCCGCTAAAGAATAGTACAAAATCGGTTTCCCTTGTATCTCCAAATATTGTTTTTGTACTCTTGTTCCCATACGTTTTCCTTGTCCTGCTGCTAGAACAATTGCCGTACACTTTTGCTTCTGCATACTATCGCTCCCCTAATCGCAAATTCGGAATAGCATTCAAGTCCCATCCGTGTCTTGTGCCACTTAAGTATTCATAGTAAGCCGCCGCCCCAATCATTGCCGCATTGTCTGTACAATAAATTGGTGATGGATAGTAAAATGTTACATCATTTTCTTCACATGCCTTTTGCATCGCAGATCTAAGTGTACTATTTGATGCCACACCGCCCGCAATCGCTAATTTATTTAAACCATATTCTTTCACAGCATGCATTGCATTTTCTACAAGCACTTCTGTAACTGCTTTTTGGAAAGAGGCTGCGATATCTGCGCAATTATATTCTTCCCCCTTCATCTTGCAACCATTGATATAATTAAGCACAGAAGATTTTACTCCACTAAAACTAAAATCATATGGTGCATCATTAATATGAGCCTTTGGAAATACAATCGCATCTGCATTTCCTTCTTTTGATAATTTATCAATCTTTGGTCCACCTGGATATCCCAATCCAATCGCACGGGCAACCTTGTCGAAAGCTTCTCCCGCCGCATCATCTCTTGTCCTTCCTATAATTTCATATTGGCCATAATCTTTTACACATACAAGATGTGTATGTCCTCCGGAAACAACAAGACATACAAATGGTGGTTCTAATTCTTTGTTTTCAATATAGTTAGCAGAAATGTGTCCTTCTATATGATGAACACCTACCAAAGGAATATTTTTTGCAAATGCAATCGCTTTTGCTTCTGCTACACCCACTAATAAGGCGCCTACCAAACCTGGACCATATGTGACACCAATTGCGTCAATATCATCCAAAGTCACTTTTGCTTCCTCCAACGCCTCTTCAATTACTTGATTAATCTTTTCAATATGTTTTCGAGATGCTATTTCAGGAACAACACCTCCGTATAATTTATGAAGTTCAATTTGCGAAGAAATTACGTTTGACAGCACTTCACGTCCATTTTTCACAACAGACGCCGCTGTTTCATCGCAAGAACTTTCGATTGCCAATATTAATACATCTTTTTCTTCTGCCATTGCTTTATCCTCTTTATTCTAGTTTTCCGGAAAATCTAATTCCACAGACATACGATCTTTTCCTGCTTTCGCATTCGGAAATATTGCTCTTACTTCATCCATATATTCTTCTGGTCTTGTCAAGGAAGGACTATAGTGTGTCAGCCACATTTCTGATACCTCTGCTTCTTTTGCGAGTTTGGCAGCTTCGTAAAATGTCATATGCTTGAATTCAACTGCTTTTGCAGCCTTTTCTTTTTCTCCATACATTCCTTCACAGATGAACAAGTCTGATCCAATCGCATTTTGGCGAATAGAATTCGTAGGTCTTGTATCAGTACAATAGGTAAGCTTAATCCCTTTTCGTTGCGCACCCAAAACCATATCCGGTGTATAAATTCGACCATTCTCTTCAATCGTTTCACCTTTTTGCAAATATTTCCAATACTGTTTTGGAATTTCTTGTGAAATTGCTCTGTCTAAATCAAACTTTCCTGCTCGATCAATTTCCAACGTATATCCGTAGCATGTCACGTTATGATTTACACGAAAGGCTTTCAATCGATAACCATTCATTTCAAAAGTTTGTTCTGGTTCTGTAATTTCTAAAAATTTAATTTCAAAAGGTAGTTCAGGCGCAATTACTCGCAATGCATTTACAACACGTTCAAGTCCTCTTGGACCAATCATTGTTAATGGTTCTTTTCTATCTGCGTTTCCCATGGTAAGAAGCAGCCCTGGAAGCCCACTGATATGATCCCCATGATAATGCGTAAAGCAAATCACATCGATCGGTTTAAAGCTCCAGCCTTTTTCTTTGATTGCAATTTGTGTACCTTCACCACAATCAATCAGAAGACTGCTGCCATTGAACCTTGTCATCAACGACGTAAGCCAACGATATGGAAGCGGCATCATACCGCCACTTCCCAACAAACATACATCTAACATATTTTCTCCTATTCTATTTCTATCGGAACAGAAAATGTGCTCACAAATTCATCATAACAAGATTCACACAAATCAAATCGATGAATCTCATTATCTTTTTGTGAAAAGTACCCCCAACGTTTTTCAATAGAACACATTTCTTGCTCTATCATTCCATTTGTCACATCTATTTCTTTTCCACATTTATTACAAATTATTTTTGACACTTCTTGTGTTTCTTGTATTCTATATTGACGCATACAATTTCCTCCTCTGCGTTTTATCACATTTTCATTGTATCGCCTCATTAAAAAAATTCCTAGTGGATAGTTTATCCAAGCATTTTGCTCATCAAAACAGCGTCTTCCTTCGGTTGTTCATAAAAATTTTTGCGTACACCATCTACTGTAAACCCATAGTTTTCATAGAATCTTCGTGCCGTTTCATTGCTCTCTCGTACATCTAGCAATAATCTTTCTATCCCTAGTTCTTTGCAAGAAGCCGAAACATAGTCAAGGATTCCCTTTCCGATTCCTTGTTTTCTTTCCCTTTTATGTACTGCGATTCTAGCAATCTCACCTTCATTTAGCACGTAGTACAACACGCAATAACCTACAATCTCGTCTTCCATTTCTGCTACAACTCCGAAAGCATGCTTTTGCGCTAAAGACTCCTGAACCCCATTCACTGTCCACGCATCTGAAAAAATCGCATTTTCTAAATTTGCAACTTGTTCCACATCCACTTCTGTCATTTTACGAAATACCAGCATTTTTCTCTGCACGCTCTCTTTCTGCTTGTGAAAGGCGTAGATAATCTGGTTGATGTTCTCTTGCAGATTCTAACTTGCCAGCTTTCATGTATTCAAATGCCAGTGTTCCAAGCGCTGCTGCACTTTGGCGATTCACATGCGCCGGTGCAAAATGGAACTCTACTTTCAACCCATTTTCCAACGCTTCTCGATAGACAGGTACACCATCTCCTAAGAATGTAACCTTCTCCCCTCTTGCATTTAGCTTATCGATCAATTCCTGCACCGAAATCGCCATCTGTGCTTCTTCTACTTGGAATTCTTTTTCAAATCGGTATAATCCTGTATACACTTGATTTCTTCTCGCATCCATAATTGGGCAGATCAATCCTTTATTCCCATACAAATTGTATGCCATTCCGTCCACTGTCGGAATATGGATCAATGGTTTATCTAATGCCAATCCAAGTCCTTTTGCTGTCGCTGAACCAATTCGAAGTCCTGTAAAAGAGCCCGGTCCCCCTGCTACCGCAATAGCGTCAATCTCATCTAATTTAAATTCTGTCATTTTCACAATCTCATCCAACATTGGAAGTAATGTCTGCGAATGTGTTTTCTTATAATTCAAAGTATATTCTGCAATAATCTGTTCTTCTTCCAGAATTGCTACAGATGCAACAAGTCCAGAACTATCCAAAGCAAGTATACGCATATTACGCCTTCCTTTCCTCTATCGTGATTTTACGATAGTCAAATCCTTTTTCTAAATCTTTTTCTATTGTTATGTCAATACGCTCTTCTGGCAAGATTTCTTCAATTAAATTCGCCCATTCAATCAAGGAAATCCCTTCACCATACACATAATCTTCATATCCGATTTCATCCATCTCACTGATATCGCCAATACGATACACATCAAAATGATAAAATGGTAATCTGCCTTCATCATAAACTTGTACAATTGTAAATGTAGGGCTGCTGATGGGTTCTTTGATTTCTAATCCATCCGCCATACCTTGGGTAAAAACTGTTTTACCAACTCCTAGGTCTCCTACCATTGTATAAACTTGGCCTTTCACAGCTTTTTTCCCAATTTCATATCCTAATTGATATGTCTCTTGTGCACTTCTTGATTCTATAATCATGTTCTTTCCTTTCACCTATTGTTTTATTTTCACTTTCGTTGGTGGCATATGTGTATGAATCATTTTAATAATAGCCTCATACTCTTCTCCCATACTCTTCTTAGGGAAGATCAAAGCTCTCATACGTGTTATATACAAAACAATAGACTGATTTGTGTTAATTGCCTTCTCAAACTCTCCCCACGTACTTGTAGCTTCTAAACCATCTTGTCTTACTGTAATTCCTTCTTCTGTAAATTCGTACTCAAGCGGTTTTTGAAACATTTCTGAATGCTTCACCTGTGTTTTTGCACGATTTTTCAAGTTGATCGGATTCACAACCAAAAACATTATCGCAAGCAAGAATCCAACGTATGTCATTGTCGTATCTCCTTGCATCATAGAATGAACACCCATCCCTAGACCTACTACACCTAAAAACGCACCAAACAATCCACTCAAATGCGTATATGTATGGTGTAATAAAAAATCAAACATAATTTTATCTGTCATATTTACTGTTATCTTTATCGACAATTTCTTTTCCTCCATCTTCTTAATGAATAAAAACTGTGCTATAAAATTATAGCACAGCCTTTCATTTGTTACAATCCTAATGCTTTTTTAAAATCGGACTGATTTTCTTATAGATCAAAAGAACAACAATGGAAACCAAGCATCCTTTCAATAGATTAAATGGTGCAACTGCAACCAAAATGAATGAGGTCAAATCAGTTATGTTCGCATTTACAGCCGTCCCCATCTCAATAATTTTATCCAATGGCCATGAAAATGCCTTTGCATAAGTTGGCAACATAATATACGCATTTACAAAACAGCCAATGACCGTCATCGAAATGCTTCCCACCATCAAACTTAATATAGCACGTTTCTTATTCTTCTTATTCCTATAAAGTATACCTGCCGGAACACAAAATGCACAGCCAATGATGAAATTCGCAATTTCTCCAACTCCTGCTGTTTTTGTTCCATTAATTAATAGGTTCAATATAATTTTCAGAAATTCAATTACCACTCCTGCAGCTGGTCCCAATGAAAATGTCCCTACAAGCACCGGCACCTCACTGAAATCCAGTTCATAAAATGGTGGTGCGATAAATGGCAATGGGAATTCAAACAACATAAGTACAACTGCGATTGCAGCAAGCATTCCCATAGTTGTGAGTTCTCTTGTTCCATAGATACTTTTATTTGTCATATTCCTATTTCCTTTCTTGCAAAGGAATCTTCTTTCCTGCAATACGTCTGCTTTTCTATCATAAACAAAGCCCTGAAATCTTTCGATTCCAGGGCATGTATTGCATCATAACTTCTTCTCACATCCAGACTATACTGTCGGTACTGGAATTTCACCAGTTCAGCCATAAAATGGGTCGCGGACTTTACCGCCGGTGGGGAATCGCACCCCGCCCCGAAGAATCCTTTATCTGTTTTTTGTTATTATAACTCTTTGTAACTCTACGCACAAGCCCCATTTTAAGCCATTTCTTCCACTTTCTTACACATAACTCTTTATAAATCTACATAGTTTTTTCTTCAAACTGTGTAAGTTTCTGTGTAAGTTTCTGTGTAAATCTGTGTAAGTTTTTCTAGCTTATCAACCTCTCTTCTTACTCTTCCTGAATCCACATGATTGTATACACGCATAGTTGTTCGGATGTCTGTGTGTCCCATTAAATATTGAAGAATTTTTATGTCACATCCCGATTCTGCATACCGACAACAAGCCGTATGACGTAGGATGTGTGGGCTTACATTTGGCAATTGAATGTCTCTTTCATTGTTCATGCTTACTAAAGTTCGCATCATTCTTCGCACACTATTATGATTCATACATCTGCCATTCACGTGAGATACAAATACAAAATTCTTGTAACCATCTACTTCAAAATTTACATCCTTTTCTGTTTTGAACCATATCTTTTTTTGTTCTAAAAATAGCTTGTACACTTCCTCTGTCATCGGAATGATGCGCTTTCCTGCGTCTGTCTTTGTCTGATTGGCATAATACTGTACTACACCGTCATTGCACTTTCGATACTGTACTTGATGGTTAATATCAATTTTTTTCTCATTCATATCAACATCATCCCATGTCAGCCCTATCGCTTCACTAATTCTTAGACCTGTCTTTATTAAAATCGCATACATTGGATAGTACCTTTTCATTCTTGCTCTCATCTGAATTCGTTGCAAAAATTCTTCTTCCTCTTCAAATGTAAGAGCATACTTTTTCTCAATATCTTCAACATATTCTTTCGTACATCCATCTGATGGATTTTTAACAATAATGTTATCGTCACATGCTAACTGCAATGATGGACGAATGATTTTTTGTAATATCTTTATTGTTCCAGCACTATAGTTTTTCTCATCCGATAAATCTTTGTAGAATCTCAGAATATCACTTTTCCTTATTTCAATAATTTTCATTCTTCCAAGTATGCTATCTTTAATCGCATGTTGGTAATAATATTTGTAGTTTTCTTTTGTTGAATTTGCTAGGCTTAGCTTTAAACTCAAGTACAACTCAATCTGCTCATTCAATGTTGTATTTTTTCTCGTAATTCCTACAGACATTTCTTTTGCAATTTGATCTTCTTTTTCTCTTAATTCATCTAATGTCTTCGCATATACGCAATCGATCTTTCCTTCACAATTAATCCACCTATACATGTATGTCTTATTCTGTCTTTGCGTTTCGCCTTTTCGCAACACCCTACCTTTATTATCTTTTCTTTTGCTTGCCAATTAAATATCGCTCCTCTCAAAAAGAGCCTTAATATGATACCTTCATTCTACCATATTAAGGCAATAATTTCTTTTTAAATTGAAAATTGTCTTTCAATATATTCATCAAACAACTTTCTCTTAATCAATCTCTTTGTTCCAACCCACAACACAAAGTTGCATCTGTCACTATTCGTAATTTCTCTCAATTTATTAATACCGATACCTGAGTAAGCTGCTGCTTCTTCCAATGTCAAATTTAGCTTTTCCCATATTGGAATTTCAAATTTAATAAATATCACCCTCCAAACATAAAAGAAGAGTAGCTGAATCGGCTACTCTTTATTATCATCTGATTTATTTAAGTTCTTTAAGAAGATTTTCCATTGCCTTTTTGTAGTTCTTTTTCAACAGGAGCATCTCATCTCCTATTGCTTTGTACTTTTTCTTTAGAATATGTAATTCTTCAATAAGCTCTGTATATTTTCTTTCCTTCTCAGATGTTGTATTAATTAATGTTTTTAAATATGCACGTTCTTTTTCTGTTCGTTCCAATTCAAGTCTTAAAGCAATATTTTCCTGTTCTAACATTTTTCTTGTTCGTAATTTATCTTTAATATTTTCTAACATATTTTCTCCTCCATTATTTTCCTCACATAAATAGTGCCGCCAACCATTCAGGAAGACAGCACTAATATATTTACCTAATACTATGTTTAGTTAAGCTGTTTTTACCCAGCATTACTCCAATAGTATCACTCTGTATTATTTTTTGTGTTACTTTATTTGTTCGCAATTGATTGTTTAATTCTTCTGCAAACGCTTTTGGGTCTTGGACACCTTCCATTACAATGTCACCATCAAATTGCAAACTATAATTTTGAGTTCCCCCAACATTATTACTAATATTTGAAAGTTTATTCAAAGAATCCATTTGTCTTTTAGCGATAGCCGAATAATCGAACACAGGCTTTGTCAATTTCAAAGCTTCTACAAGCTGTTCAACCTTTTCCTGTGACAAAATCTCTTCACCAGTTCTAGCCAAGACAAATCCATCTTCGCCAGTAGACTTAATGAGCTTTCCAATCGTTCCACCTTGTCTGAAACCATTCTTTTTCATTTGAGCAATCATCCATTGATTCTGACTACTACTTCCAGTATATGTACCAGAACCACCCATAGATTTATAATAGGAAGATCTCGCCGAGAAATTAGAGTCAAAATCATTGTATTTCAGTCTGTCTACAATAGAGACATCTTTTTTCAGTTTCGATTTGTTATAAGAATTTTTCTTAGTAACAAACCAGCTTCCCCATTTTCCACTAGAACTTGTAGAAGTTGAAGAAGTAGAAGAACTAGAGGATGATGTAGCCCCCGTAGAAGTAGAAGGCTTAGTCGTAGCTGTAGAACCTGTACTATCATTCTTAGTAGAACCGCCAGTCATAGCATTGATTTTATCTCTGATAGAAGATAGTACATTATTTGTTGTAGTAAGAAGATTTGTGAAATTATCACTGTATTTCGTTACAACAGATGTAAACTCACCATTTGTACCCCAAATAGAATCCATGTTACTAGACAAGTCAGCACCAACAGAAGATGCAGTTTCTTTCAACGTATCTCCAATAGATTCTGCATTTTCGTTCGTATCAGCGATAAGGTCAGTAAGAACTTGATCACGCTCATCCATGCGAAGAGAAATGAATGATTCTGCTTCATCATACAGATTGTCCAAGAGCTTTTCTCTGTCACTCACATATTTTTCATACATTGTTTCTTCGAGATTTTCTCTTGCATCTGCCAAGTCATTTGTTGTCTGTTGCTTGAATAAACGATTTGATTCAGAGTCATCTCCCTCGATAGCATTTAAGATTTTCTCTAAATCAGCAATGTTCTTTGTCTGTTCCGAAATATCTTTCTCAAAATCGTATTGGTCTTTGATGGTACTTAGACGGTCTTTTTCCTTATTTATAGCTTCATCCAAATATGACAAAAGAGCGTCGTAACGTTCTTGCTCTGTGTCCATCATTTCTTGCTCTTTTTGTAACGCTTCTGTGAGCTTGTCATAATAAGCATCTTGAAGTTCATTTCTACGTTCATCCAATGTAACATTATATGGATCTTCGGCAAGAAGTTTATTGATTTCTTCTAATTCTTTCTTGTATTCCTCAGCTTGCGAATACAGACTGTTCATTTCAACAGCGTTCAATCCTTGTGTGGCTTTACCAAACTCAGTGTATGTACCATCATCATTGAACATATCTTTATAGGAAAGAACTTCTCTTAAAAATTCAGCTTCACTGTTTACAGATGATAGAGCATCAACCATTCTGTCAAATGCATCCCATTTCAATTCTCTTAATGAGTTATTATATTCAATCAGAGCAGTGTTTGCATCTTGCAATGCCTCTTCAAGGTCTAAGATTTCAGCTGTCATATCATACCAATCATCTGAAAACTCTTCAATCTGACCTGTTTTCATAGCTTCAGTTCTTGCCTTGATTAATGCATCATAATTCTTTTGCATAAGAGTAATATTTTGACTTTCCTGTGCAATAAGTTCTTCATAGTGTTTCGCCCTTGCTAAATAGCCCGATGTTTCAATCTGATCTATTTCGCCCTGAATCATATTGATCTTATGAGCAATCTGTGATAATTGATTGTCATATTCACTTACTACATTGTCAAAATGCTGTTTTGCTAAATCTGCAAGATTATCTTTCAAATCTAGGATTGCGTCAGAACATTCAAGAGCTTTTTCATAGAACTCTTTGTATTCTTTTATTTTATCAGCAAGTGTTTCATCTGTGATTGTTTCTACTGAGATAGCACCGTTTTGGACAAGTTTCTTATACTTACTTGACAGACTTACGCTATTAGCAAGAGCCATATATTTATTATACGCTTGTTGCTGAATGGTGATTTCTTCGTTTACTTTTGCCATCTCACTAGTAAGAGCTTTATTACGTGTAGACCATTGCTTATATGTAGCAGATACAGTCTTACCTAGATTAGTAATATTCCTTTGGATGCGAGATAGCTTTGTTTCAATCCAATCTAAATCTTCTTTTGTCTCTTTGGAAGAGGATGAGTTAGAACTAGAGCTTTTCGATGAAGAAGGTGCTTTGTAACTATATTTAGGAGCAACCGAACTAGTAGTAGAAGTGCTACTTAATTGGGCTTTGATTTTCTCAGCTTCTTTTGCTGCAAGCTCTTTACTTGCTTCTCCCCATATGCTAGATTCCATTGTCATGTAGCAGTTTTTCAGCTTAATTAAAAGTGCAAGATTTTCTCCTGTTGCATGGCATTGATTTGCTAATGCAATTAAGTTATTGCAATCAGCAGATGTATCAATCGTTGTTTCAGATGTAAGTTTTTTGTTCAAATAGTAGTCAAATACTTGTTGTCCAGAATTTATCAATTCACTATCTAAATTATTCAGAGCATTGATTTCTTCTGCTGTTGCAGTTGATAAATCTATGCCTGCTAATTCACATGCCCTTGTTGCTAATGCTTGATTTTCCAATGCACTAGCCACAACTTCTGACGCATTAGAAACTCCCATTTGTTCAAGCATAGATACTGTTAAGGCTTTGTTTTCCTCTGTTACATTGTTTAACACACCTGTACTGTTGACCCATGCTGTAACTAAATTATCAAAAGCATCTTGACATGCTCCAATATCATCTGAGTTGCTTGTAATTTGTTCTACAAAATCAGCATATACATCTCCAAGACCACTAAAATTCTCTTTGAATTTCTCATCATCTAAGAGTTTAAAATCAAATGGATCATCATCTGCTATAGATGAGTATATCTTATCTAATTCTTCAAAACCTTCTGATAATGAATTGAGATTAGAAATCATGTCAGAACGGGTGAACTCTTTTGTTATATTGCCTGCTGCTTTGGCTGCACCTGACGATATAGCCGCCCAAACATCTTCAAACACAGTTTCTGCACCATATACCGAAGCTAGTATACCAGATGTTCCAAAAGCTTTTTCGACTTCTTCCTGTACTGCTTCCAAATTAGCCCTTGCCTCATCAACTCCTGTTCCTTCTTCTAATGCTTCATTATATTTATCAACGGCATTAACCGATTTATCATATAAGGTTCTTGTGTCGTTTTGACTCAAAATATCAGCTTCTGCATATGCTTTGACACGTTCTTTTGCCGAATCGATTTCATCCTTATCATAATCAGAATTAAGAAGTTCTGTGATTTGGTCTAATACACTCTTTACCTTTTCATTGTTACTTCCGTATTTTGTTTTCAGTTCGTCATATAAATCCACTAGTTGATTGTATGTCTCTTCACGTGTCCCACTTGTATACAACTTATAGCCTTTTTGCAACGAGCTTTTACTATATATAGTCCCGATATTAGCGTATTTCTCTAAGATTTCACTTAGATTAAATCCTAATGCACTATTCACATCACTATCTACACTTCCATAAGTAAATACACCTGACTTGCGATGAACATCTTCCTCCAAGTAGTCAATGTCCGATTCAATTGCTTTCCCATTTTCTGCAATATATTGTTTTGCTTTTTCTTTGGAAAGTTCTTTCAATGTAGCAAGCTGTTCTTCGTACTTGCCATTAACCAAGTCAATATTGAGTGCTTCTGTTCCGTACTTTTCGGATAATGTATCTTCAATACCTACAAGTTCTTCTTTTGCAGACGTAATCTCATCTGTTGTAAGCGTTCCACTCTCGATTGCACTATTTAGTTCTTCGTACTTCAAGATTGATTCATTGATTGTCTCATTTTCCTCTTTCCATGCTTGTGTAAGCTCTCTTGACTTCTGTTTTGCTTCTTCTTGTGCTTCTTTCACTTTATTGAATGCCATTGCACCAGTTGTGACTAAAGTTGCTACAAGTACAAGAGGATTGGCTAGTAAAGTCGCCCATAAGCCTTTTATTGCGCCGGAGAACGTCACAGTGGCAGCAGTCGCTCCGTTCTGTGCCGTAGCTACTCCCCAAGTTTGAATCTGTTGTTCAGCTTCAGCTTGGCTGAGTCCTCTGTTCATAAGAATTGCTACCTTTTGTGCATCTGTAAGATTGTTCGTATTAAGCATCAATCTAACCTGTGAGTCAGACAATCCTTTTGCTAAATCCACTAGTCTTTGCATATCATTAAGACCTACAGCACCCGATTTTGTCATATTCATTGCTTCACTTAGGTTTGCGAATCCTTGCGTTGCACCCTTTAAATATTGGGCTAACTGCTGCATCATATATATACTACCTGCTGCTCCAAGACCAGTTAATGCACCTTTTAATACACCTGTCTCAGCCGTAAGGTCTACGATACCCTTAGTTGTATCAAGTACAAATGCATACAACTCTTCTGAGATGGTAGTCGAAGCTAGGTTCTCTAGGCTTGCTGTTAATGAATTTGTTTTTGCTTCTAACGATTCAAGATAGTAGCCGAATTTTTCTTCTGCTGTACCAGCTGAGTTGGTTGCTACATCTGTATATTTTTTAACTTTATCCCAATTTTCCATCAACACAAGGAAGTTTTCCTGTTGTCGAACTCCAGCAAACGATTTTGCTACCGCTGCTTGTTGAACAGAAGAATAATTGCCCCAATTCTCAGCAACTTCATCTAAGACATCTTGAAAGTTGCGGAATTCTTGATTTGATTCTCGTAATTTAATTCCTAAAGAATTTAATACAACTTCTACATTAGACAAATCTTCTATCTCTTCATCATCACCTACCATCGACAACTTACCATCTTTAATGTTACGCATACGCGAGAAGATTGTCTTAAAGCTTTCACCAATACTCGACATGTCTTTCTGAGTGACCTCGCCCACTGTAGCGATCATACCGAGTAATCTGTCTATTGAGATTTCTGCGATATTAGCGCTCTCAGCAGTTCTGCTCATTGCTTCAGCAAGTCCTCCTGCGTCCGTTGCACTTTCTAAATCCACAGCGCTCAACTTGTCTACGACACCAATTACGTCCTCAACCTCAACCTTATAGCCTTGCATAGCACTAGTTAAGTATTTTGTGGAGTCTGCCGACTCTAAATTGGATACTTTGCTTAGAATCATAGAATCTTTAATCAATGTATTCGTGTCATTGATTGAGTGACCTTGACGTAGCCATTCATCTGCCGACTCTGATACATCAGATGTGATACTACCGAGTTCTTGTCCCATCTCATTGTAAGCATTCATCAAGTCATTTACTTCCTCTTTGCTATCTCCTGTAGCCATCCTTAATGATGTAGATTCATCGTTTAACTCCTTGACTACTTGTACACCTTCTTTTCCAGCAATTACAGCTTCTTGGATAGCATCTGTCAATAGATTTGCAACTGTATATGTACTAAAAGCATCCCTTAAAGTTGTTCCAAATTGTTGGAATACAGAATCTCCTTGCTGACCACTACTTGTAAGATTGTTCATAATGGTATTAATGTCGTCTAATGAGTCCATAGCACTTCGTTCTTGGTTAATCGCACTTGCTGTATCTTCAGCACTTGATTTTACTTTTTTGTTTGCGCTTGTAAATTCTAGCTTTTCCTTTGATGCTTTTTTCGCTGCGTCTACAACCTCAAGCATAGCCATAGCTTCTTTACTGATTGCTTCGATTGAATTCTTCGTGTCAATTGTCAAGTCTTTTTCTTTTAAAATGCTTTGTAACTTATTTAAGGTTGAACTGATCGTTTTTGTATCAACATCCGCTTCAATCTCTACTTTCATCTTTTTATTTTTGATACGATTTTCCAAAATTTTAATCGCACGTAAAATTTCTTGTTCACTCGATGTAATGTCGAGTGATGCTAATAATTGTATATCTGCATTGTTTTGCCCCATTGTCTCCTCCTATTCATTTTTTTACATAAAAAAAGATAGTAACTAAGCACTACCTAAAAAGTTCTTTCTTCATTTAATATGTTCAATTTGACCGTAAATGGACTTGTAACTGATTTTTTGTATCTCGCAATCCCCTTTTCAATAAAGTGTGTCCCCTCTCTATGTGAAAGGTAAGGTGTGGCAGTATTACTTTTCCACCGCCACCCTTCATTTAATAAGATTGCAGTATTCATATTGCGACCATAGAAGTTCCTGTGATAAGCTCCCTCATCAAAGTGAATCGTGATAGCAGCAGTTAACTTCTTGTTGGTCACTTTTATTTCGACAAAATTATCTATGTAAATACTATTGTATAAGCTGTAGTCTCTTTTCCATACCTTTGGTGTATAGCCATCATAAACATTGTTTAGCTCTAATATGATACAATCTGTTAATATCGAAGCGTGACGCTTCAATTCATTTGTAACGTTTTGTCCATTTTTTAATTTCAATTTTTCTAAATTCAACTTTTCCAACTGCTTTGAAATATTGCTCATACCGTCATATCTCCCGACAACCATGTCTCAGACTTAAACTTCAATACTTTATAGATATTGTTGATTTTTTTTCAAAAGGCATAAATCTGTTGTCGAATAATACAATTCATTAAGTATCTGTATTAATTCCATATAAGTTTTTTCATCAAATTCTGCAATAATGATGGTTAGTCCTCCTCCTAGTCTATTTATATAGTATCTGATACTAAGAAACAAGATACTTCTCTAAACGTATAAACAAATGTTCATATAAATCTAGTTTTCCATTTTTGAATTGACTCAAAATTCTTGGATGAATATTTGTCTCCTGCGAAATATAGCACTGCTTTTCTCTTTTCAGCCGTTCGCATAACAACTGTCTTAATTCTTGTTGTGTCAATCGTTCACCTTCTTCCTTTTTCTTTACATATGAATAAATTCTTTACAAAAAAAACTGGTATAAGTTATAACTCCATACCAGTAAATTTAATTATAATAAAGCCATCTTTGAATGTTAGATAGCGAATATTCTTCGCACAAAAAGACTTTAACGCCATAACCTTTCCACAGTGTTACGGTAATCCCTTTTGTGCTGTATGATATCCAAAACAATTTGAAAGAGAACGCAACATACACTACTCAGCCTACGATCTTTTCATGTATGTATTTCTCTCTTTCATAAGGAGAACTTCAAAAGCCTTTGTTTACAATATTTTTGGTATATTTGCACAAATTTTATATCGGTTTTTCTCCGTTTTTCACAAAACAACTCATGAAATCCTCTTTGCAATTTTTAAAAAGATAATTTAAAATAGTGTTGCGCACATCTTCATTACCATCTTCCATTGAAAAAATAACTAATTGCATTACCGTTTCGGGTTCTAATTTTTTCTTTGCTTTATTCAGAAATTTATTCATATTCCTATTTTTCAGTCCAAAAAAAGTTTCATCTGAAATGTTACCCTTATGCATTTCCAGCCAATTGTTACTTTCATTATACTTTTTAGATGCAGAGATAATCACTTCTTTCTTATATTTATTAACCTTTCCCTTTACATCAGTATTCAAAAAATCTCTCATAGGCATGTGATTTGTTCTCGGTGCGTAACCTATTACGCTTTTATCAATGATTTTTGCAATATTATCCATCGGGCAATTCATTGAACGTATTTTGCTTTTTTCATACTCTTTATTATTCCTATTCTTTTTTGTATCTGCAAAGAATTTCGGAATGTCTTTATTTTTTATGAATGGTGATTTTTTAATCCTACTAATCTCTTTTGTGACATCAATATCAAAATCTTTTTTCGCTAAATCAATAGCAATCTGCCCCAACACGGAAAGTATAATAAAACTATCTTCCAGTTCTTTGTTCCCCATTCCTTCGTCATAGTAATAGCTCAAAGCAAGCTGTGCCGTGTCAGTTGATGTTCCTATTGCTTCTTGATTACCAGCTATCTGATTATCCATTCTAGCAAAATCCTCCAGCATAAAATGATAATTACTATTTCCTTTTTCTTCAATCAAATTGACAATCGTAGGATATTTAACATATGCATTTCTTGCCAAATCTGCCAAATCTACTTGATTAGTTACATATACAAAGTCGCTATCACAATCCTGACCCGACAACCTACATTGTATGTCTGTCTTTATCGCATTAAATACAATTACGTTCTGTCCAATACTCGGAAAGTATCTTACTAATTTTTCAGGATAAATATTGTGCAGATGGACAATATTATTTGGCGAATTATGTGGTGATCTAAAGGCTGCAAGATTTTCTCCTTCCGTAAATCTCGGTGTATAACACTGTACCGCATCCTCTACCACTTCAAAGCACCCCTCATCTAAAGGATTTTCTCCAACTGCTTTTAACAATAATCCAATAGGATTATCCATAATTGTAAGGTTGTCACCAATTTGCGGCAATCTTCCTTGACAGAACGAATCCGTCAATTTACTAATGTCAGCACTCTTTTTCTTTCTAAAAAATTCAGTTTTTGCAAATTCTGGATTCCACGTTACCAATGCTAACACAACCTCATTAATGTTGAACGAATCTTTTGTATATTCCAAATATTTCAGATACGCCTCATCACTTAGCTTTAATTCATTTATTGTATCAATGGCTTTTTTTGCAATATTTTCCAATGTCTTAACATCTGTGGTCGGTAAAGAGTTATTCATTTGATAAGCCATTAATTGCACCTCTCTCCATTTGCTAGCGTGTGCAGTCTTAACAATGGAAAAGTAATCATCATACATTCTCATGTATTTTCGATAATATCTATATGCTTTCTTTTCCGTGCCGCCCATCATATCAATAAATTTTAACCACTTCAAAGACTTATCAGTAATAATTACTTTTACATCACACAATCTGATTTTTCTTTCAAACATATCACTCTTTTCCAAAGTATATGTGTCATAATCCATACCTTTTTCATTGCAGTAATCTTCAAAAAACTTCTGTATATTTCCTCGGAATAAACAGCTCTTAAAAAAGTGAGATCGACAATATATAAATCCATCTTTATCCTTCGGAAAAATAGATTCATCTATCAGTCCCATTCCATCCCAAAGTATATTTTTTATATGGGCATTTGACACCCTATCTACTTTACATTCTTTATTTGTATATGTTTCGGCAGCTGTCTTATACGGGTATTTCCCATTTGTACGAATTCCGTTATTTTTTAAA
Source organism: uncultured Faecalimonas sp. (assembly GCA_964440185.1). Taxonomy (GTDB): domain Bacteria; phylum Bacillota; class Clostridia; order Lachnospirales; family Lachnospiraceae; genus Faecalimonas. The sequence goes on from CAYTRJ010000020.1 coordinate 17,450, forward strand.
GCTTCTCTGCTCTTTTCTAAATAAATTAATTTTTGTTTTTCTGCCTTATTTCTATCAAATGTAAATCCTTTTTTGTTGATCATATCTTCAAATCGTGGATCATCAAAATCTGGTATACGTTCTTTTTTTGTATATTCCACCTCTTCTGTCCCCACAAGACACGCTCTCATTTCATCTGAATATACTTCTTCATCTCTAACAATAAGAATATTTTCCAATGGGATTTGAATGTACCCTTTTGCGGTTGCTGTTGTGAGCGTCTGATAGGCAGACAATTCCACTAACTTAAATACTTTATTAGGATCTTCTTTTGATTGCTTGTCCATCAGGTCATATAAGCCCATGGTTAAATAACTAATTGCCTTATGATGCAGATTGTCTCGGATAAACAAACATTCACCATCTTTCGCTTTACCGGGTGAACGCATAAGCATTTTATAGTGAATTTTCTTTTTTTCTACAATTCTTCCTTGTTTATCTTTCTTTTCATGTACATAAGAAAAGCCGTTGCTATAATATAATCTCCTTAGTTCGCATTTATCAACTTTATACCTTATGCCGTCAACACTATAGTCGGCATCATAATTGAATTTAAGCATAATGAAATCATTGCACAAATTACCAGTATTTACAGTAATTTTTTTTCTCATAAAGCGTAAAAACAAGCTGTCATATAGCACTGCTTTTCTTGTACTAATTCCTCTAAAATCCATATACTCGCTTTTTATTTTGTATTGCACTGACTGTTTATTTTTATCTTTTATCTTACTATCAATAAAAATGTGATTAGCTTCTATAGCTTTAATATATATAGGATCTATCTTTTTCTTATAATTTACGATTCTTTTACTGCTCATAATATACACCTGTTATGAAGTGACCTCTTGTCAAGAGTAAATTTCAAGAAATCACCACATTTTCCTTTCTTCAAATTTATACTTTATTTCTTTCCCAGCACACTTATACAGCCACATATATTTTTAGCTTAAATACACCTTTTTGGATGTTATTTTGATTTGGATTCCTTTACATCATAATTTGTCACCTTGCAAATCAAACATCGAAATTTGCTCTCTCAGATGCAAATAAACCCTTTATATAGAACACTTTTTCTATCACTTAAAATCAGTGTTTTATTGGCAAAATCGACCTCTAAACCCCTTGATTTTCCTACGTTTTATGAGTTCGATTTTTCCATTTTTACGATTTTCTGCTATTTTCCTTAGTTTTTAAGCAAAAAACCGATTATTTTACCACTTGCAAATGACTTCTCTTTTTCAGCTTCATAATCTGCCCTGTTTGATTATCTCGAATAATACCAGCTTCATTATTAACT
>CAYTRJ010000021.1:0-18291 GCA_964440185.1 uncultured Faecalimonas sp.
TGGGCTTAATCGGTGCAGGTAACAACCCAATGGTTGGTATGACTGTTGCAGTTGCTGTAGCTATCCAAGAAGCAGCAGATAACGGTAAATTCTAATTGAATACTTTAAAAGTTAATACTTTTAGGACTTTCGACAACTTGATCGAAAGTCCTTTTTACGTCTTAGGAAATAAACTTATATGCTTGATGCACACAAAAAAAGTGATTATAATAAAATTGTTATTCAATTAGAGATAGGGAGTAAATGGTATGACAAATGAACAAATCGCAAATGTGCTTGAAAAGCAGCGACAATATTATAGAAGTGGTGTTACGATTCCAGTTGCATTTCGTATACAACAATTGAAAAAATTGTATGCAGCTATTAAAAAATACGAGATAGAGATTGGGGATGCCTTAAAAACAGATCTTGGGAAAAGTCATTATGAAGGATTTATGTGTGAAACAGGTCTGGTGCTATCAGAAATTTCGTATATGCTTCGACATATTAAGAAATTTACAAAACGAAAGAAGGTTCATACACCACTTGCTCAATTTGCATCCTGTAGTTACAAGCAACCGATACCATATGGAAATACATTGATCATGAGTCCATGGAATTATCCATTTCTTTTGACGATGGACCCACTTGTTGATGCAATTGCAGCAGGGAATACGGCTATTTTGAAGCCAAGTGCATATTCTCCAGCAACAAGCAAAATTGTAGAACAAATAATTGCAGAGTGTTTCACACCAGAATATGTTGCAGTTGTAACAGGTGGGCGAGAAGAGAATAAAGCATTATTAGAACAGAAATTTGACTTTGTTTTCTTTACGGGAAGTCAAGCGGTAGGGAAAGAAGTGTTGCGCCATACAGCAGAACATTTGACACCGACAGTTTTGGAATTAGGTGGGAAAAGTCCATGTATTGTGGATGCAAGTGCTGATATTAAACTTGCAGCAAAACGAATCGTATTTGGTAAATATTTAAATTGTGGACAAACATGTGTTGCGCCAGATTACATTCTTTGTGAAAAGACAGTAAAAGATAGCTTTCTTTTAGAAGTAAAAAAGCAGATTGCGATTCAATACGGAGAAAATCCTTTGGAAAATGAAGATTATGGAAAAATTATCAATCAAAAACATTTTCAACGTCTTTGTGGATTGATCGATCTTGCGAAAGTAGTTGCAGGAGGACAGACAAATGTTGAAACAAATCAAATTGCACCAACTGTTATGGATCATGTAACTGAGGAAGATGTCGTTATGGGTGAAGAAATTTTTGGACCGATTATGCCAATTTTAACATTTGATGATTTTGATTTGATGATGAACGAATTGAAGAGAAAGGATAAGCCATTGGCGCTTTATTTGTTTTCAAATGACAATAATCATATAAAACGTGTTACGACAGAGTTATCATATGGCGGAGGATGCATAAACGATGTGGTGATTCATCTTGCGACAAGTGAAATGGGATTTGGTGGAGTTGGCGAGAGCGGAATGGGTTCTTATCATGGAAAAGTGGGATTTGATACATTTACTCATTACAAGTCGATTTTGGATAAGAAGACATGGATAGATTTGCCAATGAGATATCAGCCTTACAGAAGCAAGATGTATGAGAAATTATTGCATATCTTTTTGAAATAGAGAATATAAGTAAAAATTGGGCAAGAGATTAGAAAAAAGGAAGTCACTTGCCCAGAGCACATATCAAATCAGACAGGAATAAATAAGAATTGGGCAAGTGGTTAGGAAAAAGGAAGCTACTTGCCCAAAGTACATATCAAATCAGATAGGGATAAGTAAAAATTGGGCAAGTGATTAGGAAAAAGGAAGTCACTTGCCCAAAACACATATCAAAACAAATAAAAATCAAAGAATAGACTGCATTTGCTTCGGAGAGCAATGATACTTGTTCTTATATGCTTGATAAAATGTCGTATAATTACGAAATCCACTTTTAAAACATGCATCGGTCATGGAATCTCCTAAAGATACATAGTAATTAGCTAAAAAGAGTCTCTTTTCGGTGATATATTTACCAATTGTATATCCTGTTTCTGCTTTGAAAAGGTGCATAATATAAGAGCGATTTAAATAAAATTCATTTGCAATGGAATCAATGGATAAGTCTTCGGTGATATTCTGATTGATGTAATCGAGAATGCGAAGAACTTGCGCATTTGCGGTACCTTCTATAAGATGTGAATGATCATCTTGCAGAAGAAAACGGTTCAAAAGAATGAGATATTCTGTAAATTTTGTTTTTTGGTAGAGCTGTGTACCAAATCCTTTTTCTTGAAATGAGTGCGCAAGGGATTCTGTAATTTTCCTTAAATGTGAAGTATGCTCTGGTTTGAAACGGACTAAGTTTGAATGACTTTTCAGTGCTTGAGAAAAACATTCAAAAAGATTACAGCCCTCAGATTCAAAAGAGTCAAAAAAATCTTGCGAAATGTAAGCGATAATACGCTCATAAGAATTTCCTTCGCGAAAAATAGGACGATGTATTTGCCCGGCTGGTATTAAAATAGTGTCACCGGGAAGCAGATCATATTCACGGCCCTCTACAGCATAACTAATATTGCCTTGCAGAAAGATCAGTACTTTATGAAAGTCATGGTAATGGTACTCAAATGTTTTTGAACTCACTTCTTTTAAATAAAATATTTTGAATGGATTGTATAAATATCCACTTTTCTTGTATAAATCCGACATATTGTTCCTCCTTGAATATAGATACAATATAGCATTATTTTTAATGAAAGTATACAAAATAATAAAAATATTCAAAAAAGTTGTTCTTCTTTTGATGTATAAAAAATAAATGTATATATATTTATAAAAAAGTGTTGACAGATTTATTACTTTAGTGTAACATAGCGTTATCGAAATACAGAGTGCGCTCTGTTTATTGGGAGGAGAGATTGTTATGAAGATGAAAAAAGTATTATCAATGGCTTTAGTGGCAGCTATGGCAGTATCCACAATGGTAGGTTGTGGAAATAACGAATCAAAAGGAAGCAGTGATACAATTAAAATCGGGTCTAGCGGTCCAATCACAGGAGCAAATGCTGTATACGGCGAAGCGATAAAAAATGGTGCAGAACTAGCAATTGAAGAAATCAATGCAGCAGGTGGAATCAATGGATATCAAGTAGAACTTAATTATCAAGACGACGAAGCAGATGCAGAAAAAGCAGTAAATGCTTACAATACATTAAAAGACTGGGGCATGCAAGCATTCTTAGGAACAACAACATCAGGTGCATGTATCGCAGTAGAAGGGGAAGCAGTAAATGATAACATGTTCTTACTTACTCCTTCCGGAACAGCAATTGAATGTATCAGTGGAGATAATGCATTCCGTGTATGTTTCTCAGATCCAACACAAGGTTCTAAATCAGCAGAATATATTGGACAAAATAATTTAGCAACAAAAGTAGCAGTTATTTACAACAGTTCTGATACATATTCAGATGGTATTTACAAAGCATTCAAAGAAGAAGCAGAAAATCAAAACTTTGAAATTGTTGCAGCAGAAGCATTTACAAGTGAAACAAATACTGACTTCTCAGTAGCACTTCAAAAAGCAAAAGATGCCGGAGCAGATTTAGTATTCTTACCATTCTATTATCAAGAAGCATGTCTTGTATTAAAACAAGCAGCAGATATCAACTACACACCAGTATTCTTTGGATGTGATGGTATGGATGGTATTTTAGCAGTAGATGGATTTGATGTAAATTTAGCAAACAACTTAATGTTCTTAAGTCCATTTACACCAACTTCTACAGAAGATAAAGTTGTAAATTTTGTAACAGCATTTGAAGAAAAATTTGGACACACACCTAACCAATTTGCAGCAGATGCATATGATGGAATTTACACAATTAAAGAAGCTATGGAACATGGAAATGTAACTCCAGATATGGACGCATCAGAAGTATGTGATATCTTAAAAGCAGCTATGACAGAAATCTCTGTGAAAGATGTTGTAACAGCAAAATCAGATTTAAAATGGGATGCTTCAGGCGAACCTAATAAAGAAGCTATGGTAGTTAAAATTGAAAACGGTGACTACGCAGTAGCAGAATAAGAAAATGGTAAGGGGGCAAAGAATTATAGCCCCCTTTTTTACAGTTATTAAGAGAAGGGAAAGAGGAAGATGAGCTTTTTATCTTATTTGATTAATGGAATCAGTCTTGGCAGTGTATATGCAATCATCGCACTTGGATACACGATGGTATATGGGATCGCCAAGATGTTGAATTTTGCACATGGTGATGTTATCATGATTGGTGCATATGTTACTTTAACAGCAATTACGAGTGCTGGACTGTCACCAGCTTTGGCAGTAGGTGTTGCAATCCTATTTTGTATCGTTTTAGGAATTACAATTGAAAAAGTGGCGTATAGACCACTTCGAAATGCAGGTTCACCACTAGCTGTTTTGATTACAGCAATCGGTGTGAGCTATTTGCTACAAAATATTGCACTTTTAGTATTTGGTGCAAATACAAAATCATTTACTTCTGTAGTACCAGTGGAAGCCGTATCTTTAGCAGGTGGAGAACTTACAATTACAGGAGAAACAATCGTGACAATTATCTGCTGTATCGTAATTATGATTTGTTTAACACTTTTTATAAAGAAAACAAAAGCAGGTCAAGCGATGCTAGCAGTTTCAGAAGATAAAGGCGCTGCACAACTTATGGGAATTAATGTAAATGGAACAATCGCACTTACATTTGCAATTGGTTCAGGACTCGCAGCGGTAGCTGGTGTGTTACTATGTTCTGCATATCCAGCATTAACACCATATACAGGTTCTATGCCAGGTATCAAAGCATTCGTTGCAGCAGTATTTGGTGGAATCGGATCTATTCCAGGAGCGATGATCGGTGGTATTTTACTAGGTGTGATTCAAATCTTAAGTACAGCATATATTTCATCACAATTAGCAGATGCAATCGTATTTAGTGTTTTGATTATCATTTTACTCGTGAAACCTACTGGTATTCTTGGTAAGAACAGACAAGAGAAAGTGTAGGTGGCGACATGAAGAAGATGAGTAAAGTTACAAAAAATAATTTCATTACATATGCAATGGTTATTGCAGTTTATGTAATAGCACAAGTGATGCTTTCAACAGGAAGCATGTCAAGTCTTATGAAGGGGCTTTTAGTTCCGCTTTGCGCTTATGTGATTTTGGCGGTATCTCTTAACTTAACAGTTGGGATTTTAGGAGAACTTAGCCTTGGACATGCAGGATTTATGTGTGTAGGTGCATTCTCTAGTGCATTTTTCTCAAAATTAACAGCAACATCGATTTCGAGTGATTTGGTAAGATTTATCATTGCAATTATCATCGGTGCAGCAACAGCAGGACTTTTTGGATTTTTGATTGGAATTCCGGTACTTCGTCTAAAAGGTGATTACCTTGCAATCGTAACGCTTGCATTTGGCGAAATCATCAAAAACGTTATGAATGTATTATTTGTGGGGAAAGATGGAAGTGGATTACATTTCTCAACAACAGACGCAGCTTCATTAAATTTAGCAGAAGACGGGGAAGTAATTATTAATGGACCACTTGGGATTACAGGCACACCAAGAACAGCTACTTTTACAGCAGGTGTGATTCTTGTATTGATCACATTAGTAGTGATATTAAATATCATTACTTCTAGAACAGGACGCGCAATTATGGCAGTTCGTGATAACCGAATTGCAGCAGAATCTGTAGGTATCAATATTACAAAATACAAATTGATGGCATTTGCTGTCTCAGCAGCATTTGCAGGTGTTGCAGGGGTATTGTATGCACATAATCTATCATCCCTCACAGCAACACCTAAGAACTTTGGGTACAATATGTCTATCATGATCCTTGTATTTGTTGTTCTTGGTGGAATTGGAAATATCAGAGGATCTGTTATTGCAGCAGTTGCTTTAACATTGATTCCTGAATTACTTCGTGGATTAGAAGATTATCGTATGCTCATTTATGCAATCGTATTAATCGTAGTGATGCTATTTAACTGGGCACCAAAGGTATTAGAATGGAGAGAAAGACACTCTCTTAAAAAAATATTTCAAAAGAAAAATTCGAAGGAGGTAGCATAGGCATGGCATTATTAGAAGTAAAAAATCTTGGAATCTCTTTCGGAGGATTAAAAGCTGTAAATGAATTTCATTTGGAAATTGAAAAAGGATGCTTGTATGGTTTGATCGGACCAAATGGAGCTGGAAAAACAACAGTATTTAACTTATTAACAGGTGTATATAAACCAAATGAAGGAATCATCAAACTAGATGGGGAAAATATGGTTGGAAAGAAGACGATTGATATTAACAAATCAGGAATTGCAAGAACATTTCAAAACATCCGTCTTTTTAAAGACTTAAGTGTATTAGATAATGTTAAAGTAGGTCTTCACAATCATTACAAATATTCTACGATTGCTGGAATTTTTAGATTGCCTCAATATTTTAAAGTAGAAAAAGAAATGAATGAAAAAGCATTAGAGCTTTTGAAAGTATTTGATCTAGATCAAGATGCAGACACACTTGCGTCAAATCTTCCTTATGGGAAACAAAGAAAATTAGAGATTGCAAGAGCACTTGCAACAGAACCTAAATTGTTATTATTGGATGAACCAGCAGCTGGTATGAATCCAAATGAAACAAAAGAACTTATGGATACTATTCAATTTGTAAGAAAGCATTTTGATATGACAATATTATTGATTGAGCACGATATGAAACTCGTATCAGGTATCTGTGAAAAATTAACAGTATTGAACTTCGGAGAAGTATTAGCAGAAGGAAACACAAGCGATGTTTTAAACAATCCAGAAGTAATTAAGGCATATATTGGTGAGTAGGAGGAATGGCAAGATGGCAATGCTTGAAGTAAAAGATATTGAAGTATATTACGGAATGATCCAAGCCATTAAAGGAATTTCATTTTCCGTAAATGAAGGAGAGGTCATTGCTCTGATTGGTGCAAATGGAGCTGGAAAAACAACAATCTTACATACGATCACAGGGCTTCTTTCACCAAAGAAAGGATCTGTATGCTTTGAAGGGCAGGATATTACAAAAATTCCAGCTCACAAGATTGTTTCATTAGGAATGGCGCATGTTCCAGAAGGACGTCGTGTATTTGCAGAGCTTTCTGTGTATGAAAACTTAAAAATGGGCGCATACACAAGAAAAGATAAGAAAGAAATTGAAGAAACATTAGAAATGGTGTATGAACGTTTTCCTCGCTTGAGAGAAAGAAAGAATCAGTTAGCAGGTACATTAAGTGGTGGAGAACAGCAGATGTTAGCAATGGGTCGAGCACTTATGTCGCATCCAAAAATTATTTTAATGGATGAACCTTCTATGGGACTTTCTCCAATCATGGTAAATGAAATTTTTAAAATCATTCAAGATGTAAGTAAGAGTGGAACAACTGTGCTTCTTGTAGAACAAAATGCGAAGAAGGCACTTTCTATTGCAGACCGAGCATATGTTCTTGAAACAGGTAACATTGTATTGGAAGGAAATGCACAAGAATTAATGAATGACGATTCAATCAAGAAAGCATATTTAGGAGAATAGGAGGAAAGCATGATGAAACATGTTGTAATCACGATCGCAAGACAATATGGTAGTGGTGGAAAAACAATTGGAGAAATGCTTGCAAAAGAACTTGGTGTTCCATGCTATGGAGAAAATCTTTTAAAAATGGCATCGGAAGAAAGTGGTATTAACGAGCAACTATTTATGCAATTAGATGAAAAACTAAAGAATAGTTCATTTCTTCGAAGAAGTACAGAAATCTATCAAGACGGTGAGCTGATTCCACCAGAAAGTAAAGATTTTGTATCTGCTAAGAACTTGTTTAATTATCAAGCAAAGATCATTAAACATTTAGCAGAAACAGAAAGCTGTGTTATTATCGGAAGAGCAGCAGATTTTGTTCTGAAAGATTATGATAATGTTATGAGTGTATTCGTGCATGCAAATGAAGAGTTTAATTTAGCAAGAGCAATGGAACGAAACAGCATGACAGAAGCAGAAATGAAGAAGTTTATCGACAAAACAGATAAATATCGTGCAGAATTCTACAAACACTATACTGGAAGAGAGTGGACAGACGCAAGAAATTACGATTTATGTTTAGATAGTGGTAAGCTTGGTTTTGAAAAGTGTGTAGAAGAAATGAAAGCGTATATGCAAGTTCGTTTTGGAGAATAACAATGAGTGTATAGGATGCAGATCCTATACACTTTTTTGTTGCTGAAATTATAGTAAGAATGATATACTAAAATGGATTATGGAGGTAATTGAATGCTAAATAAAAAAGAATTTTTAAATGAATACAATATATCAGAAGAAGAGCTTGCAGAAGCAGAGATTTCATGGGATGAATTGGAAGCAATTCATGATGACTATGCCGCAAAAGTGGAAAAACTTCGTGAAATTGGAAAAGAGTTCGTAAATGATTATCTTTATGACATCGAACGAGCTGGGATCCACTCTTATAGATATCGTACAAAAGAACCAAAGCATTTGGTTGAAAAAGTGATTCGTAAGAGAAGAACAGCAAAAGAACGATTTACACATTTGAGTGTGGAGAATTATGAAAAATACATGACCGATTTGATTGGAATTCGTGTTTTTTTCTTATACCGAGAAGATTGGATCCATTTCCATAATTATTTAACAAGTGTATTTGAAAATGATCCGAATCAATATGTAGTGGATCGCTTACAAGATTTTGATGAGAATCCAGAACATTATTATATTGCAGAACATCCAAAAGTATATAAACGTTCCGGAGACAATAAGATTTACGACGCAAAGCTTTTAGAAATACATGCAGGTGGAATTTATCGCTCGCTGCATTACATTATTAAATACAAAGGATATTATGTGGAAATTCAGGGACGTACTTTATTCGAGGAAGGATGGAGTGAGATTGACCATGATATTGTTTACCCATACTATCGAGATGATGATATGTTAAATGATTTTTCACATATTTTAAACCGTCTATCGGGTGCTGCAGATGAGATGAGCAGTTATTTCAGACGTATTAAACAAGAAAGGGATGCAAATCAAAATGGCAGCGACAAAAACTAGAAATATGACAGAAGGAAACCCTTTGAGGTTGATTTTGAGTTTTATGTTTCCTGTGTTATGTGGCAATATTTTTCAAAACTTTTACAACATTGTGGATTCCATGATCGTGGGACAAGTACTCGGGGTTGATGCATTAGCATCAGTAGGAAGTACCAGTTCTATTAACTTTTTGGTGAATGGTCTTGTGATCGGAATGACAAGTGGATTTGGAATTATGATTGCGCAGGCATTTGGAGCAAATGATACAAAGCGGCTGAAGCATTTTGTGGCAATGTCTGCTTACCTTTGCATTGCACTTGCGGTGCTGATGACAAGCATATTGCTGCTTGCTAATCATCAGATTTTGGTTTGGATGAATACGCCGGATACAATTTTTGCAGATACCCAAAAATATATTGGAGTGATCTATGCGGGGCTTCCAGTGGCAATCCTCTATAACATGCTGGCTTCCACGGCTAGAGCGTTGGGAGATAGTAAAACACCGCTTTACTTTTTGGTGCTATCTTCTGGTTTGAATATTATCTTGGATTATGTGTTTGTTGCAATATTACCATTTGGAGTGGCAGGTGCAGCGTATGCGACGGTATTATCGCAAATGGTATCTGCGCTTACCTGTTTTATTTATGTATATCGTAAGTATGAAATAATTCATTTTTCGAAAGCAGATGCAAAAATCCTGCCAAAATCGCTATGCATACTTTTGACTATGGGAGTACCGATGGCACTTCAATTTTCAATTACAGCAATTGGTACGATGATCGTACAATCTTCTTTGAATTTATTAGGTTCTACATATATTGCATCTTATTCTGCAACGATGAAAATTCAAAATATTGTAACACAGCTGTATGTTGCACTAGGTTCTGCTATGGCAACTTATGTAGGACAAAATTATGGAGCAAGAAAAATCAAACGCATTAGTCAGGGAGTAAAATGGAGCTTACTGGTAGTGGTATTATATAGCTTTGTAAATATGCTGTTATCTTATTTTGTATTACCTGGTGTAGTGAAGATCTTTGTAGAGGATCCAACGGGTGAGCTGCAGCGGATTGCAAAGCAGATGTTCCATATTAGCCTATGGTTTTACATTCCATTGGGAATGATTTTTATTTATCGAAATGCGTTACAAGGTTTAGGAAATGGACTAGTACCAATGATGGGCGGTGTGTTCGAATTATTTGCAAGAGGAACAATCATTTTTCTTTTGTTTGATACATTTCAATTTGATGCTATTTGTTGGAGTGACCCAGGAGCTTGGGTTAGTGCATTGATTCCACTTATACCATATTATTATTGGTATGTGAATAAATTAAAGAAGAAGGAGGAGACGTTGAATGCCAGCACTATACGCTCATGATCGCTTTGGAAAACGAGTATTTGAACGATTGGATGGTGAATTGAAGGAAGTGATCAAGAATCACTACACGCAATTTCGTGTAGGCCTGCAAGGACCTGATATTTTCTTCTTTTACAGACCATGGGAGAAAAATAAAGTGTCAGAATTAGGGTATCGGATGCATGATGAATCTGCGTACGCATTTTTTAAAGAAGGTGTGGAACTTGTAAAGAAAGAAGGAAAGCAAAGCAGAGAATATGCATATCTATTGGGCTTTCTTTGCCACTTTATTTTGGACAGTGAATGCCATCCCTATGTGAACAGCATGGAAAAGCAAATAGAGGCTTCGCACTTGAAGATTGAAAGTGAGTATGAAAAAATGTTGCTGCGAAAGGATCAAAGAAATCCATTTTCTTATCCAATTGCTAAATATATTGCAACAGATGCAGCAACAGTGTATGCTATTCATAAGGTATTTGAACAAGTGCAAGAGAAAGAAATAAAAGAAGCACTGCAAACATATCGATACATAAAAAAACTGCTGACAACTCCGAGAAAGCTACAACAAAAAAGTGTAAAAGCAATCTTGAAAACAGCAGGTCTTTACAAAAGCTATGCAGGGTTACTTCATGATTTTCAAGATGAAGAGCAATGTGAAAAGACAAATCAAGAGTTGGATAAGCGCTTTGAGAATGCAATTATTATAGCCGTACAGATGATGAAAAATTTTGAAAGTACGGTAGATGGAAATGCAGAATTAGATAAGCGTTTTGATAGAATATTTGACTAAGAGGATATCAATATGGATAAGATGAAATTAACAAAATTAGAAAAAGCTTGGATACTTTATGATGTGGGAAATTCAGCATTTGTTATGCTGGTATCGACTATCATTCCGATTTATTTTAATCATTTAGCAAGTACAGCTGGGATTTCAGAAGTAGATTATTTGGCTTATTGGGGATATGCGGCATCGGTGGCAACTGTTATTGTTGCAATCATTGGTCCAGTACTTGGAACGTTAGCAGATACAGAACATTTTAAGAAACCGATTTTTGTATTGAGTATGATGGTTGGTGTTATCGGATGTGCTGCACTGTCTTTCCCAACATCGTGGATCGTGTTCTTGGCAATCTTTGTAATTGCAAAAGTAGGATTTAATGCAAGCTTAATTTTCTATGATGCGATGCTTGTAGACATTACAACGGAAGAAAAGATGGATACGGTGTCTTCTCATGGATATGCATGGGGATACATTGGAAGCTGTGTTCCATTTATTGCATCGCTCGTTGTGGTATTGATGAATGAGCAATTAGGTCTTTCGATGAAAATGGCGATGGGAATTGCATTTTTCTTAACTGCAGCATGGTGGCTGGTAGTAACTATTCCGTTGCTTAAAACGTATAAGCAAACAAACTTTGTAAAAATGCCAGAGAGACCTGTAAGAGACAGTTTCGCAAGACTATGGAAAACATTGAAAGATATTACAAAACAGAAAAATATTTTTGTATATTTAATCGCATTTTTCTTCTTTATTGATGGCGTATCAACGATCATTTCCATGGCGACAGCGTATGGAAGTTCTTTGGGATTAGATACAACAGGATTATTATTAGCATTGTTGGTGACACAGATCGTTGCATTCCCATGTGCATTGATTTTCGCCAGATTTTCTAAAAAATATGAAACAGATTTACTGATTAAAATTTGTATTATTGCATATATTTGTATTGCAGTATTTGCAATTCAATTAGATAAGCAATGGGAATTTTGGTTATTAGCAGTATGTGTAGGAATGTTTCAAGGTGCAATCCAAGCATTGGCACGTTCCTATTACGCAAAAATCATTCCTGCAGAAAAAGCAGGAGAGTACTTTGGAATTTATGACATTTTTGGAAAAGGTGCTTCCTTTGTAGGAACAACGCTTGTTGCAATGGTAGCACAGATTACAAATCGTCAAAATCTTGGCGTGGCTGTAATCGCGGTAATGTTTGTGATAGGATATATTTTATTTGCAAAGGCAGCTAAGCTAAACCATACAAAATAAGTAAATGGCATATCAGATCACTCTGGTATGCCATTTATTTTTTTGTTCTTTGTACGACCTACGAGATAATCAATACTTACGTCGTAGTAATCAGCTAGTTTGATGCAAACGTCAATAGGAACATTGATTTTTCCAAGTTCATATTTGGAATATGTAGTTTGTTTTACATTTAAATATGCAGCTAGTTCACGTTGCACTTTATCGTTATCTTCGCGAAGATTACGTATATTTTCAAATAACATAGGGAACATCTCCTTGATTTTTTTATTATTATAAAAAAGTCTTTCTTGGACTATTGAGAATTAGTCTTAATAGGAATATAATAAATGTTGAGAATTGGCACATAGGAGGCGATATTGTGAAAGAAGATAAGGACAGAGAAATTCTTGATGAGATCATGGAATCGGATGTGGAATTTTTAGACAAATGCATGGAGCATATGACAATGGAAGAACTGCAGCGCTTCCTAGATGACAATCCAGATTTTCTAAAAGATTAAAAGACACCTCACTTTTGTTTTAAAATGGAAGAAATTGGTTATACTTCTAAAAAAATAAAAGTGAGGTATTTTTATGTGTACAGCGATCAGTTATAGAACAAAAACATTTTATTTTGGAAGAAATTTAGATTTGGATTATTCTTATGAAGAAGCAGTTACGATTACACCAAGAAAATACTGTATGAAGTTTAGAATGGAGCCTGAAATGAAATGTCATAATGCGATGATAGGAATGGCTTATGTGCGTGAAGACTATCCACTTTATTATGATGGGATGAATGAAAAAGGACTTTGCATGGCAGGATTACTATTTCCTGGGAACGCATATTATCAATTGGAGAAAAGTGGATTCCATAATATAGCACCTTTTGAGATGATTCCTTGGGTACTAGGACAATGCAATTGTATAGAAGAAGCGATTTCCTTACTAAAATCTACAAATGTAGTGAAAGTACATTTTAGTAAAGAGTTAAGATTAACACCAATGCATTGGATGATTTCAGATTGTGAAAGAACGATTGTAGTGGAACCAAGAAAGAAGGGACTTCGTATTTATGAAAACCCAGTAGGAGTACTTACCAATAATCCACCGTTTCCAATTCAATTATGGAATTTGAGTAACTATATGAACTTAAGTAATACTCAACCGCTGAATACATTTTCAAAAGAGTTGACTTTACAAGCTTACAGTCGAGGAATGGGAGGAATTGGTTTGCCAGGAGATGCATCGTCAGTGTCACGATTTGTAAAAGCAGCTTTTGTAAAATGCAATTCCAAATGTGATGGAACAGAAAATGAAAGTGTGAGTCAGTGTTTTCATATATTAGGAAGCGTAGAGCAGGTAAGAGGATGTGTGAAGCTTTCCGATGGGAATTATGAATATACAGTGTACAGTTCTTGCTGCAATGCAGAAAAAGGAATCTATTACTATAAGACATATGATAGTTCGAGCATAAAGGGAATTAATATGTATGGAGTAGATTTAGAAGAACGGAAGTTACAATCTTATCCAATCTGGAGAGAAAAAAATTGAGCAGTTAGAGGTTAGTCCTCTAGCTGCTCAATTTGCTTCCGGATTTTATAAAATTTTTTATCAATATTTGCAATTTCGATTGCATAGCCACGCAGTTCTTCTTTCAATGCCTGTACCTGCTTATTTTCATTCTTATAATATAATTGATGATCCAAAATAGCCCAATAATTCATGGCGACAGAGCGAAGCTGAATCTCTAGATCAATATCACCAAGTGTAGGATGATGAACAGTAGTGATAATGTGAATGCTGCGATATCCACTCGATTTAGGATGTGCAATAAAATCTTTTACATTTTTAATATCAAGTCCTAACTGGGGATCATTTGTGATCGCTTTACAAACGGCATAAACATCATCTTGGAATGGACAAACAATACGAATAGCAAGAATATCATGTAATGTTTTGATTGAATTTTTGAGAGAGACTTCTTTTTTCTTGCGAAGCATTTTGTTGGTAATGCTTTCGCTTGATTTTACACGCCAATAGATATGCTCCGCAATAGGACGTTGTCTTTTTTTAGAAAGGCGTTCTAAAATTTTTCGGATTTCAGGAAGTAACTCTTGAATAGATGCTTCACCAAGCTCTTTTAATTGGACTTCATCCATTTCTTTTTGTAATTTTTTAATAATGTTTCTTTTTGTGTAATTTTCCATAAACAAATTCCTCGTATAATAATTACTCCCCATTATAGCATAATGAGGAGTAAGAAACAAAAGAAATTAGAGTCTTTCTTTTATGATTTTATATAATTGAATAAATATCGTTGGAATGAATGCTAATCCGAAGATTGCAAATATTTGATTAATTGCCAAAGGTGCAATTTCAAACAATCCATAGAAAGCAGGAATAAATAATACCATAGCTAATAATAGGATACCAATCACAAATGCACCTAAACTATACCAGTTGCGTTTGAATCCGATCTGGAAGATGGAATGTTCGCTTCTACAGTTAAATCCGTGGAATAATCTGGCAGCTGTTAAAGTAGAAAATGCCATTGTGCTTGCTGCAGAAGCTCCACCAGCTTGCAAGCCCATGTAAAATGCGATCATCGTTACTACTGAAATAAGTGCACCTTGTACAAGAACTCGAGTTGCAAATGTTTTTGTAAGAATTCTTTCTTTTGGATTACGTGGTTTTTTTGCTAATAAGTCATCTTCAGCAGGTTCCATTCCAATGGCAAGTGCTGGAAGAGAGTCTGTTAATAAGTTAATAAATAATAAATGTACAGGAGCAAATGGTACAGGAAGTGCTAATAGTGATGTATATACTACGGCAATGATAGCAGCCATATTTCCTGAAAGAAGAAATTGGATCGCGTTTTTGATATTGCGATATACATTGCGCCCATTTGCAACTGCTTTAATAATTGTAGCGAAGTTATCATCTGCTAAAATCATAGAAGCAGCATCTTTGGATACTTCTGTGCCTGTAATTCCCATAGCAACGCCAATATCCGCTTTTTTTAGAGCAGGGGCATCGTTGACACCATCACCTGTCATAGAAACAACATGCCCTTTTTTCTGCCATGCGTCTACGATACGGATTTTATTTTCTGGAGTTACACGAGCGTATACAGAAATACATTCAATTTTATCAAATAGTTCTGCATCAGACATTGCATCTAATTCAGAGCCTGTTACAGAAAGGTCCCCTTCCTCGAAAATACCAATTTGTTTTGCAATGGCAGTAGCAGTGATCTTGTGATCGCCTGTTATCATGATTGGTTTGATACCAGCACGTTTTGCATTTGCTACAGCATCTTTGGATTCTTCGCGAGGTGGATCCATCATAGAAATTAGACCGATAAATGTATATTCAGCTTCATCTTCCAATTCTAAAACGTCATCATAGCTTGTTTCTTTATAACCAAATGCAAGAACACGAAGTCCGTTTTCAGAGAAATGTTGGTTGGCAGCTAGGATTTCACGACGATCTTCTTCTGTGATTGGATGAATCCCATCCACAGTACGGACAAATTTTGTACGTTCAAGCATAACGTCAAGAGCACCTTTTGTAAGGATTGTATGCACACCATGCAAAGAATATTTTGTGCTCATTAATTTACGATCAGAATCAAAAGGAAGTTCTTCTAAACGTTCCATTGTATCACGGAGAAATTCTTCTGGAATATTGATGTTGCGAGCCATTTCGATCAATGCATATTCTGTTGGATCTCCAATTCCTTTCCCATCAACAATGGCAGAATCGTTTGTAAGAATTGCATTGTATAGAAGATAGCGGTGTAATTGTTCGTGAATATCTAGTTCTTCTGGACGTAAATATTTATGATCAATATAAATATTTTGCACTGTCATTTTATTTTGTGTTAAAGTTCCTGTTTTGTCAGAACAAATAACAGAAACACAGCCAAGACTTTCTACCGCTTTTAAATCTTTAATGATTGCATTTTCTTTTGCCATTTTTTGTGTTCCCATAGCTTGTACGATCGTAACAATAGATCCTAACGCTTCTGGAATAGCTGCAACAGCAAGTGCAACGGCAAACATTAAGGAATCTAAGAGAGGCATTTTTCTATATAAGCTTAGAAGAAATACGAGCCCACTGATGATCATAATGATCATAGCAAGATGACTGCTGAATTGATCTAAACTGATCTGAAGCGGTGTTTTCTTTTCCTTCGTGGCATTCATAAGATTGGCAATTTTTCCAATTTCTGTATCCATACCTGTATCTGTAATGACAATAAGGGCGCGTCCGTAAGTTACAAGGCTTCCGGAATATACCATATTACGTCTATCGGCAAGACCTGTTTCTTCTGGAATAACGGTCATTGTTTTTTCTACATTCGTAGATTCTCCTGTTAAAGCACTTTCATTTACTTGAAGCGAGTAGTTTTCTAAAATTCTACCATCTGCAACAATAAGGTCACCAGCTTCTAAAAGTACAATGTCACCAGGTACAACATCTTGAGAAGGAATTTCTGATTTTTGCCCGTCTCGAATGACTTTCGCAGATGGAGAAGAAAGAGATTTTAAACTTTCTAAAGATTTTTCTGCGTTTTTGTGTTGTACAGTTCCTAATACGGCATTTAAAATGATTACAGCAAAAATTACGATAGTACTTTCAAAATTTCCTGAAAACATAGAAATGATAGCTGCAATGATTAAAATTACAACTAATAAATCAGCAAATTGGGAAAGGAAAACCTGTAAAGCAGTTTGCTTCTTTTCTTCCTTTAAAGCATTAGGCCCTTTTTCTGCAAGGATTTCTTTTGCGGTGGAAGAGGATAAGCCGTTTTTAGAAGTGTGAAGTTGCGTCAACACTTCTTCTTGTGATAATTGATACCAATGTTTCATACATATGTCTCCTTTGTATTCTGTCTGAAATATGAGTATTTCAGGAGTACTTTTCATAATAAGGATGGATAAAAATGTTCTTATTATGCAAAAAAAGACTCCTAATGCAATTACTAGACATCGCTAATAATTGCATTAAAAGTCTTGTAACCTGAATAGGCATATAGTACCAGGCAAGGTTGCCGAGTTTGTTGATACTATATTAAAACTACTCCCTTTTAATTGCGCCTTTCAAGGATACTGAAAAGTATCAGAAATGTCAATAGAAAATAATTAAATTGGAAAAAATTTACAAAAAGTTCTTGACAGCTGACAATAGTTAGTGTATCCTAACATAAGATAGAACAACGAAACAAAACAGGTAATCTGTTTTTCTTTTTTACCTAGAGGTTAGATTAATCTAACGATAGTAAGTGTATCTTGACAGAAATATTTTCCAGTGATAGAATTTATAGGGTTAGATAATTCTAATTCTAGTTGCATTAGGAGGAAATATTATGAGTTTAAAAGAAGCTATTGAAGGTCAAGAATATATTATCAAAGAAATTGTGACAGAGGATGAAGAGCTAGATGCATTTTTGTTTTCATTAGGATGCTATAGCGGAGAACCAATCACAGTGATTTCTCATTTGAAAGGTGGATGCGTTGTTTCAATTAAGGATGGCAGATACAATATCGATAATGAATTGGCATCGGCTATATTGATCTAGTTTAGAGGAGGAATATCCATGAGAGTTGCTTTAACAGGTAATCCAAACAGTGGAAAGACAACAATGTACAATGCCCTTACGGGAAGAACAGAACGTGTAGGGAACTGGGCGGGTGTAACAGTAGATAAGAAAGAAAGCCCGATTAAGAAGAATTTTTGTGGTGGAGTAGACAATGTAATTGCGGTAGACTTACCAGGTGCATATTCGATGTCACCATT
>CAYTRJ010000022.1:0-18110 GCA_964440185.1 uncultured Faecalimonas sp.
CAAGTTGTTTGCTCATAGCTTCCTCCTCATTTTAACTTGCGTGTAATATGTTACTAAAAAAATATCATTTCGTGGTGGTTTTTCGGAAATTATAAGAAATTGTTAAGATATCTTCTTATAAAATACAAAAGCCCTTTACGAAAACTATCGTAAAGGGCGAATCATCGCGGTACCACCTTTATTATATACAAGTGCCTATACACCTTTGTATACATCTTATCAGTTCTGTAACGGGAACCACTCCGAGATTTCCTACTGTCGTTCAGAAATCCAGTTCAAAAGCTACCTTCCACATCTCTATCTTCAGATCATCTTTCAGCCAACGAATGATCCTCTCTGGTAAGCGAACTTATGTGTACTCCTCTTTCTCATTACTTTTTTATATTTTACTTTAAAATAATCTACAGATTATATTAGCTAGGAAGTCCCTATTTGTCAAGAACTTTTGATAACTCCTCAACTGTAGAAACAATCATATCTGCACCATGTTCTTCATGCTCCTCACGACAGCCGTGTCCATACAGAACACCAATGCAATCTAGTCCATTTTCTTTTGCTCCAATAATATCATGTTCGCGGTCTCCAACCATAACTGCAAGTGATTTGTCTGTTACCTTCGCAAGTTCCAATGCATATGCAATCACATCGCCTTTTTTCACGCGTCTGCCATCTAACTCGCTTCCTACCACTACATCAAAATATTTCATTAATCCAAAATGTTCTAAAATGATATTCGCAAATACTGTTGGTTTTGATGTGGCAAGAATAATCTTTTTTCCACCTGCTTTTAACTTTTTCAGCAAGTTATCCACACCATCATACACTTTATTTTGATACACTCCATATGGTCGGAAATATTCACGATATTTTTCAACTGCTCCTTCTGCTTTTTCATCATCAAATCCATAATATTTCATGAAAGACTCTTTAAGCGGAGGACCAATAAATTTACACAAATCTTTTAAATTTTCCACATGGATTCCATAATATTCTAATGCATATGCAACAGATTTTGTAATCCCTTCTTCTGGCTCTGTCAATGTTCCATCTAAGTCAAATAAAATATATTCATAGTTTTTCATCTATCTGCTTCCTCGTCTTTTCTCAATATTCCATTCTCCAATCACCTCGTTCACAGTCGACACCGTAACAAATGCCTTCTGATCTACTGTATGAAGATAATTCATTAAAATCGCATATTCGTTTCTTTCTAGAATAGTAACTAATTCTAGCTTTTCATCTTTCTTATAGCCACCGATTGCCGGATATAATGTCACGCCACGGCGTAACTTATGTACAATAAACTCTTGGATCTGTTCTGGTTCTGTTGTCAAGATGCAGATGCGTTTTCTTCTATTGAAACCATCAATAAAATTATCTAGAACAATTCCATTTGCATAAGTTGCCAGAATGCTAAGTACAAGGGTCTTTGTATCGTAAACTAAAATAGAACTGATTGCCGTAAACATCCCCGCTAATGTCATTGCTTTTCCCAATTCCACATGACAATATTTATTCAAAATTTTTGCTACTATATCTAGCCCGCCGGAAGATGCATTTGCGTTAAATAGCATAGCAAGCCCAACACTAACTACCAGCAAATAGCAAATTGTATCAATTAAAATATCATTTGTTAAGGATTGATTATTTGGAAAAATCAATTCAAAAATATAAAGATATACCGGCATGATCACAGATGCGTATACCGTCTTTGCGCCAAATTCTCTCCCGATAAAAATAAATCCAATCAGCAGGAGTCCTACATTAAAGATCATCGTTAACACCGAAATCTTTATTGGAATAAAATTTGCCAAAACCATCATCAGTCCCGACAAACTTCCTACTACAACATTACTTGGAATCATGAAAAAGAAAACTGCTGCTGCAACAATGAGTGTCCCTACTGTTACAATTCCATATTCTTTGATAAATGTCTTTTTGTTCATATTCATTAATACCTACTCTGTTCCAAAATTTTTCTCAACCAATTCACAATATTCTTGAAACGCGCTTGTCTCTCCCATTGTATTTCGAAGGGACTCGCGGATCCCCTTATAATACCATCCAATAATTTTCTTATCTTTCATGCGAAACCGTTCCCATAAATGCTCTCCACATTCCGGATAATCACGATTGATATCTCGCATATTGGATAACTTATCTGCCAATGCGATCATTTGTACTTCCTTTGACGCCACTTTCAATTTTTCAATTGTAGTTGATTTTCGTTCCATCCAACTTTTAGACTTGTCCTCACTTTCATGAGATACTAATTCCGCTACACGTTCTGAAAATTCCTCACAAATAAGTTCTTCTGTAACATCCTTGCAATCCTCAATTGTATCATGCAAGTAAGCTGCACTGATCACTTCTGCATCGTCTGTCATAGATGCAACAATTTCCCCCACTTCTAAAGGATGCACAATAAAAGGTCTATCCGTCCCTTTTCTTAATTGGCCTTTGTGTGCCTGCGTTGCAAATGCAATTGCTTTTTCTACCACTTTATTTTCCTATCCTCTCTGTGATTCTTTTGTTTTCCCATACCATTATAATGCAAAGCCATTTCATTTTCCACTTTTCTTCACAAGAATTCACATGTATAATGAAAATAATTTTAGGAAGGGAATATTTTTGTAATGACTCAAAAAACAGTACTTGTAACAGGTGCCTCTCGCGGAATCGGTCGTGCTATTGCACTTACCTTTGCCCAACAAGGCTACCATGTGTTTTTAAATTGTAACCATTCTGTAACAGAATTAGAATCCGTTTATCAGGAAATTTTATCCATCCCATATGCTACTGCCGATATGGTAGTTGGTGATATTGGAAATGCAGAAGCTGTTTCTCAGATTTTCCAAAAAATCTATGAAAAGTGTCAAGCTCTTGATGTTCTTGTAAATAATGCAGGCATCGCCCATATTGGTCTTCTTACAGATATGACAGAAGATGAATGGAATCGTATCATTCAGACAAATCTCTCTTCTGTCTTTTATTGTTCTCGAGAAGCTGTTCCTCCAATGGTTTCTAGAAAATCTGGCAAGATTATCAATATTTCTTCTATGTGGGGAACTTGTGGTGCTTCCTGTGAAGTTGCCTACTCTGCTGCGAAGTCTGGTGTACACGGTTTTACTCGTGCCTTAGCCAAAGAACTCGCGCCTAGTAATATTCAAGTAAATGCTATCGCGTGTGGATGCATTGATACCAGTATGAACAGTCAATTAGATGCAGAAGAACGTTCTGCTTTAGAAGAAGAAATTCCTGCAGGTCGCTTTGGCTCACCGCAGGAAGTTGCTGATTTCGTTATGCAATTAGTAAATAGCCCTGCTTATATGACTGGCCAAATCATAGGAATGGATGGCGGCTATATTTAACCAACTGTTTTCTTGTAAATATATGCCAGCCCTTCTAATAACAAGGTTTCATTTAAACACATCTTTCGCTCGCAATGAGGAAGGATGTGTTTTACATTTCCCCCAGTTGCTACAATTGTTTTCACTGACTTTCCTAACTCTTTTTCCATTCTGGAAATCATCCCATCGATGCTCGCAGCTGTTCCATAGATCAAACCACTCTTCATGCAATCAATTGTATTCTTTCCAATCACTTTCTTCGGTTCTTCCAAACTCACCTTGGGAAGCTGTGCAGTATCTTGGGATAAAGAATCTGCTGCCATTGAAAGTCCAGGAAGGATTGTCCCTCCTATATATTGTTTTTTCTCATTGATTACAGAAAGTGTTGTTGCTGTACCAAAATTTACAAGAATCATCGGTGCCTCATATTGCATCATTCCTGCTACCGCCATTGCAACCATATCACTGCCTACCTGTGCTGGCTGGTCTGTTAAGATGTTCAATCCTGTTTTCACACCTGGACCGATTACAATTGTTCTCTCAATAGATAATTTCTCCAGTGCCATTTTCATCACATTGGTAAGTGGCGGAACAACGGAAGATAAAATCGCCCCTTCGATTTCTTCCAGCGAAATCTGATGAAAGGCAAATATGTTTTTTAACTGGATCGCATACTCAATTTCCGTTGCTGTCATATTCGTAGATAAGCTTTCCACAAAGGCAAAACCATCTTTCATTTTGCAACCTACAACCGTATTTCTATTTTCTATATTAATCGTTAGAATCATGCTTTTCTCCTATCTTTTTGTAAATTGCCCTTTTACAAAAATACGACCAATAAATGCTACAATAATTGCTGCGACAATCGCTTCTGGAATCCCGTTGATTCCTATAACCGATGCGATCATACCATAAACTGCATCGGATGAAACACCTTTTGCTGCTGCATAGCTATCTTTAAAAAAGACAATGATCAATCCCATCACAAGTACTGTGTTTGTAAGCGAGCCTACTACACCTGCCGCTCCAAGAGCGATTGTCTGTCCTTTTTTATTTCCCTTTAACACTTTATACAATGCTTTGTACACGAAGTACGGAAATACCCCTACCAAAATTCTTGGCAAAAAGCAAATGATAATGCTTCCAATCCCACCTTCAAATTCTCCAATTGAATAAAATGGTGTAAATACAAAAGAGGTCAATACAGGATTCATTGTATTATTTACAAAGCTAGTAAGACCAAAAACAAATCCTAAGACTGCTCCTAATTTCGGTCCTAAGATAATTGAGCCTAAGATTACCGGTATATGAATAATCGTTGCTCTCATAAAACCAAGTGGAATATACCCAAGTGGTGTCGCTGACATAATAATGATCAGTGCCGCGAACAGTGCAACCTGTACCATGTCAACTGTTTTTGTTGAAATATTCTTCATGTTTTCCTCCTTGTTATCATTCTCTTACGAGATACAATACAATTCTTTTGTTACGAGTGCATTATAGCACTCCCATTCAAAAAAATATACATACTTTTTCTATAATTTATGTTAGAATGAATTCAGCAAAAATGGAAAAGGAGAGGGAATTATGTTAAAAGGAAAAACAGTTCTCTTAGGTGTTACTGGAAGTATTGCAGCTTATAAAATTGCAAACCTTGCCAGTATGCTTGTAAAACTGCACTGCAATGTTCATGTCATCATGACAAAAAGTGCAACAAATTTTATTCATCCCATCACATTTGAAACTTTAACAAATAATCGTTGTATTGTAGATACATTTGACCGCAATTTTCAATTCAACGTAGAACACGTTTCACTTGCTAAGCAAGCAGACGTTGTTATGATCGCCCCTGCATCTGCAAATGTTATGGCAAAACTTGCAAATGGTCTTGCGGACGATATGCTTACAACCACCGTTCTTGCCTGCAACTGTAAGAAAATTGTATCGCCTGCAATGAATACTCAAATGTATGAAAATCCAATCACACAGGATAATATTAAAAAATTAGAGCATTATGGATTTGAGGTAATTCAGCCTGCAACAGGAATGCTCGCTTGTCGTGATGTTGGTGCTGGCAAAATGCCTGAACCAGAAGTATTATTGCAATATATCTTAAAAGAAATTGCTTTCGAAAAAGATTTACTTGGAAAAAATCTTCTTGTAACAGCTGGACCAACACAAGAATCCATTGATCCTGTTCGCTTCATCACCAATCATTCTACAGGGAAAATGGGGTACGCCATTGCAAAAAATGCAATGCTCCGTGGTGCCAATGTAACACTAGTAACAGGACCTGTTCACATTGAAGCCCCTATGTTTGTAGATGTGGTTCCTGTACAGAGCGCAGCTGATATGTTCGAAGCAGTTACTACACGTGCTGACAGCCAGGACATCATCATCAAATCCGCAGCAGTTGCCGATTACAGACCATCTAATATCAGTGATGAAAAAGTCAAAAAATCTGACGGGGATTTAAGTATCCCTTTGGAACGTACGCAAGACATTCTGAAATATTTAGGTGAACATAAAAAGAAGGGACAATTCCTATGTGGATTTTCTATGGAAACTCAAAATATGCTTGAAAATTCGCGTGCAAAATTGCAAAAGAAAAACTTAGATATGATTGTTGCAAACAATTTGAAAGTAGCTGGTGCTGGATTCGGAACAGATACCAATATTATTACAATGATCACGCCAACAGAAGAACTCTCATTGGATATCATGAGTAAAGATGATGTCGCAAATGCTATTTTAAGCTATATTCACAGCTGTATTTCATAATATAAGAACGAAATATGCTTTCATTCCTTGCACCTTTTGCAACTTTTTGTTATCCTTAACTTATCTATTTATGACAGGAGATTATATATGGACATAACAGAAATCAGCATGAATTGTCAGCGGACAGAATTCGTTGGAACCGCTGTTTTAGATACAATAGGATTGATCATTTCTGGGGTACAGGAAGATTTACTGAACGAGATGCAAGTAGGTACCAAATATCGCACCCTAGGACTTTTTAGTTCCCGTACTGGTGCAGCTGGACAATTAACTGCTTTAGATGATGCCGTAAAAGCAACGAATACAGAAATTTTAAGTATTGATTTTCCACGAGATACCAAAGGCTGGGGTGGACATGGAAATTATATCGTAATTGGAGGACACGATGTTTCTGATGTACGTCATGCCATTGAACTCGGTTTGGAGCTCACTAATCGAAATGCTGGTGAAGTATACATTAGTGAAGCCGGACATTTAGAATTTGCCTTTTCAGCAAGTGCTGGCAGCGTCCTTTCGAAAGCCTTCCATGCAAAGCCAGGAGAAGCATTTGGATTTATGGCTGGATCTCCTGCTGCAATTGGTCTTGTGATGGCTGATACTGCATTAAAATCTGCAAATGTATCCATCTGCCGTTATATGACACCAAGTATTGGTACAAGTCATTCCAACGAGGTAATTCTTGCAATTTCTGGTGATGCATCTGCTGTAAAAGAAGCAGTTCTCTCAGCCCGTCAAATCGGATTAGAATTATTAATTTCCATGGGAAGTTACCCAAACATTCCTGGAACACCTTATCTATAACAAAAGTGGACATGAGTATTTTTCATCATGTCCACTTCTTTTTTTATAAAATATTTTTTTCAAACTGAATTGAAATAATAGTTCCGTTTCCTACTTCACTTGCAATTTCTATCTTCCCTTGATGATACTGTACAGCGTGCTTCACAATTGATAACCCTAGCCCAGTACCGCCAGATTGTTTTGAATGACTCTTATCGACTCGGTAAAAGCGTTCAAAGATTTTTTCCTGTTCCTCAGGCGCTATGCCGATTCCAGTATCCTGCACTTTCAACAAAATCTCATTTTGTTTATCTTCTATCATAATTCTGACAGTTCCACCAAGTTGATTATATTTGATAGCATTATCACACAAATTATAAATCACTTCATATAGTAGTCTTCGTACTCCTTTTATGACACCTTCATCACCAAATAATTCCAGTGAAACCTTTCTTCTTTTTGCAATTTCTTGCAGATTTTCAATCACTTCTTCCGAAAGAGTATGAAGAGATACCTCTTCTTGCGCCATCTTCACACCTTCATCTAATTGCGATAATCGAATGATATCTTCAATGAGAGAAACGAGTCTAGTTGCTTCTTGGCGAATATGTCCCAAAAATCTTGGCGTATCCTCTTGCTTCACAATTCCGTTTTCTAAAAGTTCCACAGAACCAATAATAGATTGTAGTGGTGTTTTTAATTCATGTGATACATTTGCAGTAAATTCACGACGATTACGTTCTGCATTCACTTGTTCTGTAATATCAAATCCAAGTACAGCAATTCCCAGCATCTTTTCATCTGATTCTATACTGCTTAATTCGAATTGATAATCTCGTCCATTTCGCTTTTCGTAAAATGCCGCTTCGCCTTGGTTTTTGGCTTTTTCAACCGCTATCTCTAATTGTTGTCTAAAATCCACTGCATCCTCTTTTGTACTGAACAAACATTTTGCAGCTGAATTCATAGTAACAATACTTCCTTCAATATCAAAAAGGACTAACGCTTCTTTCATATTCTCCGTAATCTGATCAAATTCATCTTGCTTCTGTTTCAGTGTCTGCATCTGCCACCTAATTTCCTGCTGCTGTACATGAATCCTTCTTAACAGAGGACTAAGTTCGTCATAAACATGATTTTCTAACGGTTTATCTAGATTCAGTTTATTAAGCGGTTCTACAACACGTTTTGCCATTCGGTTTGCCATCCACAATGACAATCCCCCTGCTATCACTACAATAAGAAAAATCGGCTGAAGCATTCCTAATATTAATGCCCATATCGTCGCTCGGCTTTCTGAAATACGCAATACACTTCCGTCTCTGAGGCGTACCGCCTCATAGAGGTTTTGTTCTGTCAAAGTTGTAGAATATCGTACACTGCTTCCGCTTCCAGATAAAAATGCTTCCTTGATTTCTGCTCGATCTGCATGATTCTCCATCGCATTGGATTCGATACAATTATCAAATAGGACAGTCCCATCCTTGGCTACCCAAGTCAGCCGGTAGTCTGAAGTATCTAACTGCTTTAAGTAATCTTCCCCAAGACTTTCAGTTGCTTTTGCCGCTAACATCAATTCATCTTTTAACAATGATTTTTGAACATTTCCAAAATATTGATATAACACACTCGTAATAATGATAAGACTTGCCATTAATACAACTGACGCAACTGTTAGAATTGATTTCAAGATTTTATTTCTCATGGCTGACCTCCAACCGATATCCAACATTACGAACTGTTTCAATCATCTTGCCATATGCCCCTATTTTCTGACGAAGTGTACGAATATGAGAATCTAACGTACGCGTTTCTCCAATATAATCCGTTTTCCATACTTGTGCAAATAATTGTTCTCTTGTGCAAACTACTCCTGGATGAGTAAGAAATAGACAAAGCAGTTCAAATTCTTTGTAGGTTAGCTGCACGATCTTTCCATCCACTGTGACTGTATGCTCATCTAAATCTACAACAAGACCTTCTACTTGCAATCGGTTATGTTCTTGCTTTGTTTTGCTCCTGCGCAAAACTGCTTTTGCTCTGGCAATCATCTCCATAATACTAAACGGTTTTACGATATAATCATCTGCTCCTAGATCTAAGCCTTTGATTCTATCATATTCTTCCCCTTTTGCTGTAGCTAAAATGATTGGAATTTCCTTATATTCTGCAGAGGCTTTCATTTCTGACAAAATTTTAATTCCATTCATCCCAGGAAGCATAACATCCAAAATCAGTAAATCTGGCTTTTCATTTTTTAATGCATCCCATAAAGTAATTCCATCTTCAAATCCTCTTACAATAAAGCCTGCCGAATTTAAAGCATATAATTCTATATCCCGGATACTTGCATCATCCTCTACACACCATATCATTCCCATTTTTATTTATCCTTATCGAATCAACTTTTGAATCTTCTTACTTTCTTCTGTTCCAGCTTCTTTCAAAAGCTCAAATAATAAAGATTCATATGTAGTAACAATTGCACCTGCTTGTCTGATTCTTTCCAGTGCTATTTCTCTATCTTTTATCTTACGGCTTGAAACGCAGTCTGCAACGAGAACAGGTACATATCCTGCTGCCTTTAGATCTAACACTGTCTGCAGCACACAAATATGTGTTTCAATTCCACATATAATTATATATTTTTTCTCTCTAATATATGGTTTTACTCCATTGTAAGCACTAAAAGTTAGTTTTTCCACATACTCTTCATGTCCAACAGCCTCTGTAATTTCTTTTACAGTCGTTCCAAGACCCTTTGTGTATTGCTGAGTAATAACCATCGGAATATCAAGTATCTTTAATCCTTGCAACAGAATTGCCGAATTATGAAGCAATTGCTCACTTTCTTGCATAACTGGTACTAATTTTTCCTGATAATCTACTACTAATGTTACTGCGCGTTTTCGTTCTATTCTCATAAGCCACTCCTCTACTTCATTTCAAGCACAACTGGGCAATGATCAGAGCCCATAATATCTGTTAAGATTTTCGCATCTATAAGTCGTTCTTTTAGACATTCTGATACAACAAAATAGTCAATTCGCCATCCTGCATTCTTTGCTCTTGCACTAAAGCGATAAGACCACCATGAATAAATCTGTTCTTTATCTGGATAGAAATAACGGAATGTATCAATGAAACCTGCTTGCAGCAGATCACTGAATTTTTCACGTTCCTCATCTGTGAATCCTGCATTTTTACGATTTGTCTTTGGATTCTTAAGATCAATCTCTTTATGTGCTACATTCAGATCCCCACAGAAAATGACCGGCTTTGTTTCTTCTAATTTTTTTAGATATGCTAAAAAATCAGTTTCCCATTGCATTCGATAATCCAAACGTGCTAACTCATTTTGCGAATTTGGTGTGTATACAGTGATAAAGTAGTAATCTTCAAACTCTAAGGTGATCACACGTCCTTCTTGATCATGTTCTTCTATCCCTATTCCATATTGTACAGAAATTGGTTGTTTTTTTGTAAAGATTGCTGTGCCTGAATATCCTTTTTTCTTTGCGTAATTCCAATACTGATGATATCCTGGCAATTCTAATTCTAACTGTCCTTCCTGCATCTTACTTTCTTGAATACAAAAAATATCTGCATCAGCTTCTTGAAAAAATTCAACGAATCCCTTTTGCACACATGCTCGAATTCCATTTACATTCCATGAGATAAATTTCATCGCGTGTCTCCTTTTTATTTTTCTAGTATCTTTTTAATTTCTGCTAAAAATGTATTCACATCTTTAAACTCACGATAAATGGATGCAAATCGTACATAGGCAACTTCGTCTAATTGCTTAAGATTGTCCATAACGATTTCTCCAATAATATTAGTTGGAATTTCTTTTTCTTCCCTTTTAAAAATTTCCGTCTCAATCTTTTCGATTGTTTTTTGAATTCGTTCAGCTGAAATTGCTCTTTTATAGCAAGCACTTAGAATTCCCGCTTCTATTTTTGAACGATCATATTGTTCTCGAGTACTGTCTTTTTTGATAACAATTAATGGAATTGTCTCAACTTTTTCATATGTTGTAAAACGCTTTCCACATACATCACAACATCTTCTTCTTCGGATGGAAGTTCCCTCATCCGCCGACCGAGAATCAAGTACCCTTGTATCTGTATTATTACAATATGGACATTTCATATTTGTTTCCTCCTCCAAAGTTCCTCTATTTATATTTTAGCAAATACCGTTTATCCTCTGCAACTTTTTAGAAACTTTTCTTCACAGATTTCTACAAGGATCATATCTTCTCCTGTCTTTTGTATGCATTTTATTGGGATTATATATTCTTCTTCCCCGCCAAATAAATTGCAAATTTTTCCACGGCTTGGTACTACAATTGCTTCAATACATCCGTTGCAAAGATCGAATACCAGATCCTCTACATATCCCAAACGTTTACAGCTGCAAAGATTAATCACTTCTTTTTCTCGAAGTTCACACAATCTCATAGCACCACTCTTTTCTCAACATAATATTTAATATATGCTAAGCGAACTGGCTTTGATACAACTTCGCATAGAATCCACCTTTTTCTAATAAGGTTTCGTGATTTCCCTGTTCTATAATATTTCCGTCTTTCATAACAAGAATAATGTCTGCCTCTTGGATCGTTGATAAACGATGCGCAACAATAAAGCTTGTTCTTCCTTGCATCATACGTTGAAATGCCTCTTGAATCTTCACTTCCGTTCTGGTATCAATTGAAGAAGTTGCCTCATCCAAAATAAGCATTGGTGGAAGTTCCAACATCACTCTGGCAATACAAAGTAACTGTTTTTGTCCTTGTGATAAGTTTCCTCCATCCTCTGAAATCACCGTATCATATCCCTCTGGCATACGTTTGATAAATCCATGTGCATGTGCCGCTTTTGCTGCCGCAATAATTTCTTCTCTTGTTGCATCTGGTTTTCCATAAGCAATATTTTCTGCAATGCTTCCGCATTTTAGCCAAGTTTCCTGAAGCACCATGCCAAAGTTTCCACGCAGACTATCTTTTGTAATTTCCTGCACATTTTTCCCACTTACTTGGATACTTCCATTGTCAATTTCATAGAAACGCATAAGCAGGTTGATCAATGTTGTTTTTCCACATCCTGTTGGACCAACAATTGCAATTTTTTGTCCCGGTTTTACTTCTAAATTAAGTCCCTTTAACAATGGTTTTTCTTTTTGATATGCAAAAGAAACATCTCTTAATACGATACTTCCATCTGGATTTTCTAAAATTTGCGCACCTTCTTTATCTTCCACTTCTACCTCTTCTTCTAGGAAAGCGAATACTCTCTTGATACAAGCAAGCGCGTTCTGTAACTCTGTTACCACGCTGGAAATTTCGTTAATTGGCTTTGCATATTGATTAGCATAAGTGAGAAAACATGAAAGCTGTCCTACAGAAATAATACCACTCATTGCTGAAACAGCACCGTAAATCCCAACACCTGAGTACACAAGTCCATTTACAAAGCGAGTAGATGGATTTGTAAGTGAAGAAAAGAAAATCGCGTTAGTGCTGCATTCCTTTAAATCACGATTGATCTTCACAAAACGTTCTAATGCTTTTTCTTCGTACCCAAATGCTTTAACTACTTTTTGATTTCCAATCATTTCATCTACAAGTGCTGTTAGATCTGCTCTTGTTTCTGACTGTTTTTTAAACATACTATAAGTATTCTTTGCTATAAATCCTGCAATCAAGAAGGATACAGGTGTAAGTAAAATAACAATCAAAGAAATTTTGATGTTGATCGATAACATGAAACCAAGTGTAACTAGTACTGTCGTAATACCACTAAAAAGTTGTGTAAATCCAAGTAATAATCCGTCTGAAAACTGTTCCACATCTGTAATAATGCGGCTAATGATCTCTCCACTGGCGTGGCTATCTACATATTTTAATGGAAGTTTTTGCAAATGTGCAAATGCATCCTCTCTAACATCTTTTACAACTCGATATGTGATCGTATTATTGCACAAATTCATCAACCACTGAGCCAAGCTTGTTACCACAGTGATTACAGCAAGCTGCACTAGGATTTTTCCTATTTTTTCAAATGTGACATTATCTGGTCCTAAAATATAATCAATTCCATCTCCTACCAAAATTGGCGCATATAGTGTTAATACCACTGAAATTGCTGAAAATACTAAAGATAGTACTACAAAATGTAGATATGGTTTTAGCAATTTAAAAATCTTATGATACATATTTGGCTACCTCCTCTTTTGATAATTGTGAAGAGCAGATTTCTTTATATACTTCACAAGAACGTAATAGTTCCTCATGGGTACCAATTCCTACCATTTCTCCATCATCTAATACAATAATATTATCCGCATGCATAATGGAAGCTGCACGTTGCGAAACAATAAATACTGTCATACCATCTGTATGTTCTTTTATTGCCTTGCGAAGTTTTGCATCTGTTGCAAAATCTAAAGCAGATGCACTATCATCTAGAATTAAAATCTCTGGTTCTCTTACCAATGCCCTTGCAATTGCAAATCTTTGCTTTTGTCCTCCAGATAGATTTTTTCCATTTTGCGTAATTTTTACATCTAATCCTTCTCCTTTTTGGTTGACAATTTCTGTTGCTTGTGCAATTTCAAGTGCCTTCCAGATTTGTTCATCTGTTGCATCTTCATTTCCAAATTTCATATTTTCTCGTAATGTTCCTTTGAATAAGACTGATTTTTGTGGAACAACTCCGATTTGTTTTCGTAGCTCATCCATTTGATATTGATCTACTTTCTCACCGGCAACACACAAATCTCCCGTTGTAATATCATAAAAACGTGGAATCAGGTTTACCAATGTTGATTTTCCGGAACCAGTTCCTCCTATGATACCTATTGTCTCTCCTCGTTTTACATCAAATGTAATATGAGAAAGTGCTTCCTCTTTTGCTCCCTGATAAGTAAACCCAACATTTTGGAAAGATACCATTACATCTTGGGATACGAACTGTTCCCTTTTTCCGTCTTTCATAGTTGATGTCATTGCAAATAAATCGTTAATACGGCTTGCAGATGCGATTGCCTTTGTAAAAGACACAATTAAAATTGATAAAGCCACAAGCGCTGTTAATATCTGTGTCATATAATTTACAAGAGCTATAACTTCTCCTTGCGTTAAGTTGCCAAAATATACTTCTTTTCCACCATACCAGACAATTGCAATTGTGGCTGCATTAACAATAATATAAGTAAGTGGATTTAATAAGGCTGATAATCTTCCTACCATCATCTGGAATGTCAAAAATGCTCTGTTTTCTTCTGCAAATTCTTCTTTCTCTTTTTCTTGTGTACGGAACGCACGTACCACGCGAATCCCCACGATATTTTCTCTTGTAGATTGTAAAATCTGATCCAATGCTTTTTGCACTTTTTTATAAAGTGGAATACTGAGCAACATAGTCCCATAAATGATCAATGCCAAGATAGGAACCGCAATCACGAAAATAATTGCCAAACGGAAACTAACCGTAAAAGCCATGATCAGCGCTCCTACAACAATAAATGGGGAACGTAATAATAGGCGCAATACCATATTTACGCCACCTTGTACTTGATTCACATCACTTGTCATACGTGTGATCAAAGTCGCTGTTCCTACCTGATCTAATTCACTATATGAAAGTTCATTGATGTGTTTAAATAAGTCTTCTCGTAGTGCTGTTCCAAACCCTACTGCTGCTTTTGCTGAAAAGAATTGAGCAATCACAGAACAAGTAAGTCCAAGCACTCCCAAAAAGATTAAAATCGCTCCCATTTTCCATATATGATTCATATTTTGTTCACGCACACCAATATCAATCATACTTGCCATAACAAGTGGTACGATCAACTCAAAGCTCGCTTCCAGCATCTTAAATAAAGGCGCAATAATCGCCTGTTTTTCATATCCTTTGATATATCGTAATAATTTTATCATTGCTGCTTCTCCATTCTAATTTTTTCTGTTTTATTATTATACATTCTACCTATAAATGCAAGGTTTCTTTTCCCTTTTTCATATGCTATACTTAGAGGAATAAATTGAAAGGATGAAATCACATGAGCACAATACAAGTAAGCAAAGAACACTATACTGAGGCACCTTCTGCTGAAGGCCGTCTTCCAAAAGAAATGGCTGTTTATGAATTGCTGGACAAGCTTAAGATTCCTTACGAACGAGTAGATCACGAAGTAGCTGCCACAATGGAAGAATGTGCGATCATTGATGAAGCATTAGGTGTTACAATGTGTAAAAATCTCTTTTTGCGCAATCAACAAAAGACAACCTTTTTCTTATTATTAATGCCAGGAGATAAGAAATTTATGACAAAAGATTTGTCCAAACAATTGGGAATCTCTCGTCTTTCTTTTGCAGAACCAGAATATATGGAAAAATATTTAAATATCACACCAGGTTCTGTTAGTGTGTTGGGATTGATGAATGATAAAGATTTGTATGTTGATCTGCTAATTGATAAAGATGTTCTCGATTCAGAATATATCGGATGTCATCCATGTGTAAACACTTCGAGTTTAAAAATCAAGACAGATGATATCTTAAAGAAATTTTTACGTCATACGGGGCATCGCCACCATGTAGTGAAATTGTAATCAAAATACCCTCCAATCCAATGATTGAAGGGTATTTTTATAACTTCTTATTTCTTTTCTTCTGGCGCTTCTTCTAATTTGATATTTAATACTCTACCAAAATCAGGGAATTTACGTTTTGCATAAATGTAAAATACGATTCCAAGTATTGACCATGCTCCTACGATGATCCATTCTGGAACGCCAAGCCCTGAAGGCATCCCTGGCATATAAAGTAATAACATAAATGCGCTCATTGCAATTGCACATGTTGCAACTAGTTTGAATCGTTTTACCTTATATGGTCTCTTCAAATCTGGTTCTTTCTTACGAAGTACTGCAAATGAAATAGATACCATCATATAAGCTAATACAGCTCCAATACCACCTGCATTTGTAAGCCATTGCATCATTTCTTCTCCAAAAAATGGAGCAATCGTTGATATAAACCCAATTAACAATACAGCTGTTGTAGGAGTTTTATACTTAGGATGGATTTTTGTTAAAAACTGTGGTAATGACTTTGCTTCTGCTAGAGCATAAATTGCACGGCTTCCACCCATAAAAAATGAATTCCAGCTTGTAATAATACCTGCCATACCACCTATGATCAATACACTTGCCATTATTTGACTATTTCCAAATGCATATTTCATTGCGTCTGCTGTTACTAAATTCGAATTAACAATATCTTGTTTTGACATCAATACAGATACTGCCACAATGATCAATGAAAACCATGCAACAGCTGAACCAATTGAAATCAAGATGACTCTTCCGATTTTCTTAAATGGAATCGCAATCTCTTCTGCTGCTTGAGGAATTACATCAAATCCCATCAACATAAATGGTGTCATGACTGCTACCGAAGCGATTCCACCAATTCCATTGTCAAACAATGGTTTCGCTTTTTCTGTGTCACCACTGATAATAGCACCTATCATCAAGATAACCCCAACAACAATAATAACAATTGTAAATATATTCTGTAAAAATGCTGTTGTTTTAATTCCTCTGTAGTTGATGATTGTTACAATGATCGAGCTGATCACACCGACTGCAAGCCAGCTCGCATATACATCAAATCCACCGATTGTATAAAGATATCCTTGTTTAAAATTAGGAATCAAATAGTCAATAACGGTTGGAAGCGCACATGCTTCAAAAGCTACAACTCCGACATAACTTAAAATGATTGCCCATGTACATAAATACGAAAGGTTTGGTCCCAATGCTCTCAAACTAAAAATCTGTTCCCCACCACACTGAGGCATTGCTGATGTAAGTTCTGCGTAAGCCAAACCTACAAACAAAATCATAATTCCACCAAATACAAAAGCAAGAATTGCCCCAACTGTACCTGCTTTTTCAATCCAAGTACCTGCAAGGACTACCCAGCCCCATCCAATCATTGCACCGAAAGCGATAGCGAATACATCTGCAAACCCTAACACTCGATTAAATTTACTTTCTCGTTGTTCCATCATTCTTTCCTCGCTTTTTAAATATTTAACACATCTTGAATCGTATAAAATCCAGAATCTTTATCTCTAAGAAAAGCAGCACAATCACATGCCCCCCGCGCAAAACATTCCCAATTATAGGAATGATGTGTGATTTCAAGTCGTTCTCCCATTCCTCCGAAGAAAACAGTATGACTGCTTGGTATATTTCCAGCCCGTAAAGAGTGATAGCCAATCGTACCTGGAATTCTCGGATCTGCTCCTTCTCTTCCATGTACCTTAATCGCTTCCAATTCTTTTCCTAAAGCCTTTGCTATAATCTCACCCATTTCCTTCGATGTGCCGCTTGGTGCGTCTTTTTTCCATTGATCGTGCATTTCCAAAATTTCAATATCAAGTTCACTTCCAACAGCTTCTGTCACTATTTGTAGTAACTTATTCATGACATTTACCAATTTTGATGTGTTAGCTGCATATAACATTGGAATTGTCTCTGCTGCCTTCTCGAATACTTTGAACTCTTCCTGTGAAAATCCGGTTGTCCCACATACAAGCGCCTTATGATGATCCACTGCAAGTTTCACAACTTCCATTGCCATCTCCTTCGTTGAAAAATCAATAATAACATCACTGTCAGTTATCACAGATTCCAAATCATCCACGACTGGCACTCCGAGGTCATAACCAATTGCAGCAACTGCTCCTAAATCTTGTCCCACATATGTTCTGCCCTTTGGGGCAACTCCCGCAATTAGTTGTAAGTCATCTCGCTCCGCGGCAATCTT
Organism: uncultured Faecalimonas sp.; assembly: GCA_964440185.1. Classification (GTDB taxonomy): domain Bacteria; phylum Bacillota; class Clostridia; order Lachnospirales; family Lachnospiraceae; genus Faecalimonas. The sequence goes on from CAYTRJ010000022.1 coordinate 17,761, forward strand.
TGTGATCAAACGTCCCATCTTGCCTCTCGGTCCTACAACGATCAATTTCATTTCTGCACCTCCTATTCCTACGATTGATAGCACTTACATTATTACCATACTACATAAATATTTTTTTGTCAATCAGTGTTTATATTTTATGCATTTCACACAATTTTCTATATTTTTTCACATTAAATAATTGCAAAATACAATACATAGTGTTAATATACTAAAGGATTTTATATAAAGGGGAACTATCAAGAATGTCAATAGCTGAATATAATCGACAAGAAAAACGCAAACGAATGATGTCATATTTTATCCATGCAACAATTGAACTGATTGAAGAAATAGGAATCGAAAATGTA
>CAYTRJ010000023.1:0-18042 GCA_964440185.1 uncultured Faecalimonas sp.
TTTGACGAAAAGAAAAGCCCGAGCGCGAGCTCGGACTTTGTCTACACTCTGAAAGCCCGGACTATGTCCGGGACTTTGTCTACATTCTGAAAGAAGCAGCCAGAACGGCTGCTTCTTTTCTTATGATTCTCCCGATAAAATTGCCGCACCAATCGCTCCTGCAAATCTTGCAAGCGGAACACTGCGAACAGGTGCTCCTAGTGCTTTTTCTAAACGTTCAATAATATATTGGTCTTCACACATCCCACCAGTCAAAAAATATTTATCTGCTGGCACCTGCGCCAATAATTGCACCACTTTTGTCACAACGGATTCCACAACGCCAAAAGCAATATCTTCTCTAGGTGTTCCTGCGCCAATCAAGCTAATCACTTCTGATTCTGCAAACACAGTACACATAGAACTAATCGTAATCTGATTTCCCTTTCGCGCCAACTCTGACAGTTCATCCTGTGTTAATCCGAGACGATTTGTCATAACTTCTAAGAACTTCCCTGTTCCGGCTGAACATTTATCATTCATGATAAACTTCATAACACGTCCATTTTTCAAATAAATTCCTTTTGTATCTTGTCCGCCTACATCAATGACAGTCCCATCATCTTGGAACAAATATGCAGCACCTTTTCCATGACAAGTAATCTCGGTTACTACATTATCTGCATATGGAACTGAAATCCTTCCATATCCTGTTGCCGTATATTTTGCATTTTCTTTTGTGATTCCTTCTGCCGCAAAACGTTCATAAATTTCCTCTGCAATTTTTCTGCTGTTGAAACCTGTATCTAACAATAATGTCTTTACTATTTCATTGTCTTTCATCACAACTGCCTTTGCTGCACTCGAACCAATATCTATCCCTACTTGATACATCCTCTTCCTCCACCAAAATACTATTTACCCCTAGTTTATGAAAGGAAAGATAACCCGTCAAATAGATTTTCTCTATGAGAAAATAGAAACTATCAATTTGACGCTCTGTATAGCAAAAAATATAATGTTACTAGAGCATTACAATATGCACAAGAAAGGACGATATAACATGAAAGCATTAGAATTACCAAAGACTTTTGATGAATTTGTGGATGCTAGAAAAGCAGGTTTTTTAAGAGTAAAAGATTATGTAGAAAACGGAGGACACTTAATCGGATATCTTTGCTCTTATACACCACTTGAAGTAATTGAAGCTGCCGGAGCAGCTGCTGTTGGACTTTGCGGAACAAGTAACGAAGTTGTTCCTGATGCAGAAAAAGTTCTTCCTAAGAACTTATGTCCACTTATCAAATCTACATATGGATTCGCATACTCAGATAAATGTCCATATACATATTTCAGCGATATGATCGTTGGAGAAACTACATGTGATGGAAAGAAAAAAATGTTTGAACTTTTAAATGAAATCAAAGAAACATATGTACTTCATCTTCCACAAAGCCAACAAAGAGAATATGCAAAAGAAATCTGGTACCAAGAAATCAAACTTCTAAAAGAAAAATTAGAAGAAATGTACGGTGTTGAGATTACTGATGAAAAATTAAGAGAAGCAGTTCACACTAGAAATGAATTAAGAAAAGTGCAATGCGAACTTTATGAACTACAAGGGAACACACCTCCTGCTATGAAAGCAACAGAATTAATGTCTACCCTTGCACAAGGTGTATTCAACTTTGGAGCAGCAGCGCAATTAGAAAGCTACAAAGCAAAATTAGAGCAAGCAAGAGAAACTGTTGCAAATGGTACATCTACTGTTTCTCCTAAGGCAAAACGTATCTTGCTTACAGGCTGCCCATCTACTGGTGTCATTCAAAAAGTAGGTATGACAATTGAAAATAACGGTGGTGTAATCGTTTGTCTCGACGATTGTGGTGGAGAACGTACAACAAAGATGTTAATCGACGAAAATGCAGATGATATCTTACGTGCAATCTCAGATAGATATTTAGAAATCCACTGCTCTGTTATGACAACAAACGAAGGCCGTATTGCGAATACAAAAGAAATGATCAAAAAATACAAAGTAGACGGTGTTGTTGAAATGGTACTTCAAGCTTGTCATACATTCAACATTGAATCAACTCTTATGCAAAACATGTGTGAAGAAGAAGGTGTTCCATACATGAAATTAGAAACAGACTACTCTACAACAGATAGTGGTCAAATCGAAACTAGACTTGCTGCATTTATTGAAATGCTGTAATACAACAAAAAAGTGGCGTTATCCAATAGATTATCTTCTATCGAATAACGCCACTTTTATTTTTCTTCCTACACTGCAAATAAAGAAGCAACCATTGAAACAATCAATAAAATTGCTATTATTCCTGCAATATGTCTTTTGTATTTATTTAACTTGTACATCTTTATCACTCTTTTCTATGAATTATTATTTTCATCAGTATAACAGAAAAAAAAGAGTATTGCAAACCAAGGGATGAGGACGATACAATACTCTTTTCTTAAGCAAGTAAGAAGTTATTCAATTATATTTCTAGATAGGTAATTCAATGTAAATATCTTTTCCTTCTTTTAAAGAAATTACAAGTTTTCCTTTTTTCACTGTTGTAACCATGCCTGTTGCTGTTCCAGTAACTGCTGGTTCTTCTGCTGCAGCTTCTTTTTCTTCTGCTTCTGGTTCTTCATTTCCACCTACAACTCCGTCAATCACATCTAAAGTAACTGGTGTAAGTGAATCACAAGTCTTTGTAAGTTTTGCCCCTAAAATTTCTTTAATTGTTAAGCAACCATCAAGATTTAACAATCCTGATTCTACTAATTCATCAAAAATTGATGGATCTTCCAAGTTTTCTGGTCCAATTGTAATTCCTGCTTCCGCTCTGCAACATAATACTGCAGGATCATTTGCATGTTCTTTACATGTTTCAGCTGTAATAGACATAATAATTTACCTCCTGAATTTATGACGCCCCGATTGTCATAAGAATACCTTTATTTCTACCAACAAGTATATCTCTATTTCAAAAAATAATCCAATTCATTTTCTCTATACTAATTATTGTTTTTTTCTATGAGAATTATCTTAGCACAAAATGGGACATATATTCTTCGCATTTATCATACTGTGCCCGATTCATGGTAAAGCGTTTTCCTTCTCTTGTGACCCAATCATTTTTTTCAAATGTTTTCATACTACGGTAAACTGTTTTTACGCAGATTCCTGATAGTTCAGCAAGTTCTGTTTGCGATAAATTTACTTTCAGTACATCTTTCTGTTGTCTTTCATACATATCCAAAAGAATATAAAGCAAACGATCTGCTCCTTGCAAGAACAAAAATGCTCTACTGCTTTTCCCTTGTTCCAATAAATATTTTGCTACATTTCCAGCCTCCAATTCCAGCACTCTGCTATCCATTGCAAGCCATTTCTCATACACTGTACGTGGTAATTTGATAGCAATACAATCTGTCGCCGCTTCTAATGTTGTTTGATAAAATTTATCTTTTGTCAGCACCTCCAAACCACCAAATGCATAGATATCGCTAAAGTGCATAAAATCATAGGCCATCCCAAATATCCTATAATCAACTGCTTTTACATTTCCGCTAAATACAAAATAAACTGTATCGGCTGGCATATTTTCTTTTACAAGAATCTCATTTTTCTTCAATTCTACGAGTCTGCATGCATCTGCCACCCAATCTGGGGCAGATGAAAAATAATCTTCAAATTGCAATCTGCTCTTTTTTTCCAATCCTTTGATCATTGGAAACTTTTGATATATTCTTTCCACTGTTTTCTCCGTCAAAAAACGTAAGGATTTTCTATAATTCTATTAGCATTACAAAAAATCCTTACGAAATAATTATATTTTATTTTGCATTATTAACGTCATCTACTGTAATCGCATCAACATTGATTTCTCGACCACTTTCTGAATTCTTCAATGACAATGTTCCATTATTAATTAATTCTACCGCTTTTGCATGAAGCTCTTCATCCCAATTACATCCTGTGATTTTCCAGTTTCCTGTCAATGCAGGAGCTTCTAATTTGCCGCCCTTCACGTTTACGATATAGTCTGCAATCAACTCACGAACTCCGCCAAGATCACCTCTTACATCCATTTCAAGAAGTACTGGAAGTTCATCTACACCTTCTTCAAATATTTCACCATAAACCATTAATTGTGAAGCCGCACGATAATTATTGAGTGCAACTACAAATGTATCATCGTCTTTGATTGGTGTTCCATCCATTTTTGTGAGGTTTTCAATACGTTGTCCAGGTTCTTTTGAAATATTGATTTCATATTTGATTCCACTGAACATATCGTAATTGTATCCTCTCATATCAGGATTGAAAGAAATTGTCAAATCTCCTTCTTCATACGTATTATAATATGTTGCCGTCCATTCCATCCATTTTTTCAATTGTCCGCCTGTAAGCTGCATTTTGTATAATGTATTTGTATATTTGTAGATTAAAGCTGTATCACATTTTCTGATATCGCCACTATCTAAATTAGCATTATCAATGAATAGTGCTGATGCAGAAATGTCTGCGCCTGTATAATACATTTGAACTTCATTTATAAGATTGATCAATGCTGTTTCTTGTAATCTTGCTTGTGGGATTCCTGTAATTTCATCAGCTGGTGCTAATGGACCGTTTACCAAACTTCCGATAACAACTTGTGCATTTTCTTTTGCACGTGCATCTGCATCTGCAAGAGCTTCTACGATTTCTGCATCTGCTTCGTAATCTGCAATTGTATAACTTTCAGATTTTCTATCTGTAAGTTCATATGTTCCATCTTCCCCTTTTTCAAGAGTAAGAACTACTTGAGCCAATGATTTTCCCACATCTGCATTTTCCACAATGAGAACACCATTTACTTCTGTTCCAGCAATTTGTTTATGTTCATGAGCTGCAATGATCACATCAAGTTCTGGACATGCATTTGCAAGATCGTTTACACCTGAATTTTCCACGCCATATTCATTGTTCTCACCCATATGTTCTGTTGCTACAAGAATGTCTACTTCATCTTTAATTTCTGCAATGATCTTCTTTGTTTCTTCTACAGGGTCTGTTACTTCATATCCTTCTAAATTTGCCGCATCCCAACGTGTAATATTTGGTGTTACCATACCAATAATACCAACTTTTACTCCATCTTTTTCGATGATCGTATAGTCATCACCGATTCCTGTTCCGTCTGGATTATACACGTTACCACATAAAAATGTTTGTTCAGACTGTTCAACCACTCTATTTAATGTTTCCATTCCGTAATTAAATTCATGATTTCCTGTAATCCAGATATCATATCCGATCATATTTAATCCTTGAATCATAGGATGGATTTCATCTTCTAAGAAAAGTTCTGCGGAGTTCCCTTGAATTGTATCTCCGTTATCAATTAAAATTGTATTTTCTGTGCGAAGTTCTTTCACCAATGTTGAAATCTGAGCAAGACTTCCACTTGTGCTTTCTTCATCTAAAGCATAGTCATATGGTAGCATTTTCCCGTGGATATCACTTGTTGCTAAAATTTGGATCTCTACTTTATTATTTGCTTCTTCTGCGTTATCTTTTTTCCCACATCCAGTAAAAAGAACTGCAATCATTGTCATACCTAAAATACTACTTAACAATTTTTTCTTCATAAATAATATACCCTCCTTTATCATTTTCAATCATATTTCTATGATTCCTCTCAACCCCTATATTGCGCGCATTCAGGTTTCGTCTAAATGATAGGCAAATCATACCTGTTTTTTCTTCTCCTGTATCGGACTCATGTCCTCTTTTTCTTTGTATAATTTTTTTCGGAAATATATCTAATTTTTGTTTTTGAAAATTGTAAGTATTTACTATGACAGCTTATCTAATATTATTAAAAAGATTTTATTAGGGCATTACTCTTTTGCATAAATAATTGGTCAGCAGAAGTTCAACTACACAAAAAGTGACCCAGCATTACACTGAGTCACTTACTCGTTCTTTATACATAGTCAATTACAAGCATTTGATGCGCTGTAATTTCTGGTACTACTATATCATATCCTACATTTGCTTTTTCAAAAGGAATTTCTTCATTTTGTGGCATTAATCGTACCTTTTGGATTGATTCAGGTACTTTTAATTCCACTTTTGTATCTCTGATTGTTGGAAAATCTTCAAGTACACATACTCCACCACGTTGTACAGGAGATGCATACAATAAATGTAAAATATATTGATTGTCTTCCTTACGTTTTACCAAGTGGATTCTTCCTTGTGACGGCATATCTACTTTCACACATTCTGCTTTGTATAGCTTTTCGAGCAACCATTTGAAGTATCTTCTATGGTATGTCACCCCATAAGCTGCATATAAGCCTGCTAACTCATGCGCCACATACATTACATTTCCATTTTGAATTGCCCCTGGATACAATGCACATTCATCTTTATAAGGCGTATTATAATGAGAACAATAGCGTCCGTAAGTACGACTAAAATATGGCTCCCATACTTTTGAATATATTGTTCCTTCACCCTCTACTTTATGTGCCGATGTGTAACATAAGATAGGTGCTGCCACAATATCATCTACCTTCTCTGCTATTTCAAAAAAGTCTTTATCATATTGTGATTTTCCATTATATGTAAACGGAACTGTAAATGCGAACTTATCTTCGTTTTCCCTCAGCCCGCTTCCACCAAGCATGAATACCTTTCCACCTTGTTTTATATAATTATCAAAGGCTTCTCCCATCTTATCATCCAAACGATAATTATCTGGAAGAATAATAGTATCAAAACGTACCAAATCATTTTCATCATGGATTACATCAAAATCAATTTGCGAATCCAATAAAAGTTTTGCAATTGCATCGTTTTTACTTGGGTCTAAGCTTACCATCACACCTAGTTTTGCAGTTTCCTGCGTATCAAAGCAGTACTCTTCAATTTGTTCAACATAGGAATACGCTTTCCCGATATTGCGATATGTTTCCATACATACTTGCCCTGATGGATGAAGTTGATCACCAACACTGACTCTTGCACCATTTGAAAGTATTGCCGCACATTCATATTTCAAAGCTTCCGGAGTCTTGTATCCTCCAAATTCACCCCAAGCTCTATGGAATTTACCTGTCATTCCAATATAGTCTTTTCCTGTTCGGGCAAAATAACGAGCACGCATTGGCAATCTATCATATCCTCCCCAAACAGTTGGAAGATCTTCTAGTTCAAAATGTGTGCTAGCATAATGCCATTGTGGCATATGAATTTCTGCACCACCCGTATTAAAGAAAATTGTAGCATCTGGATGTGTTTCTTTCAAGATTGCTCGAAGACCATCAAGAGTCTCTTTCTTTTGAATTTGATAATATTTACGTGCATCATCACTATTTTCTGGGTCAAATCCCATTTCCTTCATTCCTTGAATACAATGTTCGCAATAGCATACATCATAAATAAAGGCAATATCCAAAAAGAGTCCATCTAAACGCTCATATCTCTCGCATGCTTCTCTTGTCATATCGTATAAATATTGTCTATACTCTCCGGCTGTACACAAATCAACCCATGAAGATTCCTCTTTGGGATCATCAGGACGGGCTTCAAAATTATAGTTAAGCCCTCTGAATTTTCCATCTTTTGTTCTTGCACACCATTCCGGATGTTCCTTCGCATCTAATGCCGACCATCCAAATGTAAGATACAAAGGTGCATAGACTCCTATCTCGTGGCAGGCGTTCATCATCTCACCTGCCAAATCTCTTCCTGGTTCTAATCCCGGATGCATTTTACCTACTTTGGTAGGATAGTAATAATATCCATGATGACATTTTCCAAATATGGTTATACTATTTATATGACCTTCTTGCAATGCAGACTGAAACTCTTCTTTGTTAAATTTTGTTCCAATATTCCCTATGAATTCTGATGTATGAAAATCTAAATTAACCTGTCTACTAGATAAACGTCTTAAACTCATACTTCTTCTCCTTAATTATTTACTAAAAATCAAGCTGACTGGACCGTTCATGTATCCTGCACCTGGTTTTTCTGACACGTCCCACTTACCATCTTTGCATGTTACGCCACCTTCAATTGTGAAAAGCTCTGAACATAACGCTTGACAATCTCTGTTCATCCAAACATCTCCACCTACTGTTTCAGAAGAAACTACATAATAAGTATTTCCTGCTTTCAATTTTATTTCTTTGTTAAGTGCAGCATATTTAAATCCATTTTCAGAAACTGTTCCATCCGCCATATTGACTGTTGTAGAAGCTATTTCTTTCCCACTAGCATCGTAGATGGTAATTTTATGATCCTCTGAGTTTCCTAAATAATAAAATCGACCGAGTGCTGATACAGTCACATCAGAAGTAACTGTAATTTTCATACCTACTTCTCCATCAATCGAATTACTTGGTTGGCCAAGTGAAACATTTTGAATCATTTCACTTCCACCCTCTACTGATTTTCTTAAAGAAATAGATGCATATGCATTACCTACTCCTGCATTTGCTATAGTTTCCTCATTCAATGTATCATTTCCTAACGAATAAATGCTTCCACCTGTATTATGGAAATTGATTTCATTGCTGTAGTTATTTACAGACACGTTATCTGTAACAATAATATCATTTGTTCCTTCATCCAAATAGATACCATATACTGGTGCACCTGCACGTCCTGTTCCTGCTCTTTGAATATCGTGGAAATAATTTGATCTTATCTGTGTACCTTTTTGTGCATTTAAGTTATAGAAACCAGCTACATCAACAGCACTCATCGCTACATGATGCACGTCGTTATATGCAATTGTATTTTCTTTTACTACGTATTCTTTTGTACTCCATCCCCATCCGTTTGAAATTCCTGTATATGTACCATAAGCCACTTCATTGTTACGAATAAGAATTTCATATCCAAGAATATTAGCAATATTACATCCACCTTTAAATTCACGACCTGTCCATGTAACTACGTTATTTGTAATATTTACATTATGAACTGCAGTTTCTTCTGGATTTGTTGGCTGATAAAGATCTCCAGGAAGAATACCTGTAGCATATACGCCTAACATTACACCACTTCCTGAAATGTCAGTCACAATACTTCCGTCTAAGTTACTATCATATACAGAGTGATAGAAGTTTACACCGTTTCCACCTGAATGACGGATTACAGAACGTTCAATATCTATATTGTCTGCATTTTGAATGTGAATTGCCGCAGTTGGAACATCCATGTCTGGATAATTTGTTCCATTGTCTCTTACATAATGATGAGATGCTTGGTATTCGATAAAGTCGCCTTCCGCTTGTTTGATTGCAAATCCAGAATATTCAAATACTAATCCTTCAAACACTAAATTTTGTACATGAGAATCTGTACTGCTTCCTTGGATTCTTACAAGTCCATTCAATGCAGGAGCATAGACAGTTGCTTCATTCATGTCTTCACCAGCACGTGGAATATAATACAATGTCTTCGCAGCTTTATCATAATAGTACTCTCCTGCTTCGTCTAATAAACTCATATCATTCTGAAGCACATATTTTGTACATTGGTCTCTCAACTCTTCAGAACCTGCTTTGAAGAAAAGTTCTCCACCACTTTCTGTAAAGATCAATTGAGTTGCTGTTGGATTGTCTTCTACCGTTTTTACTTCTGCAATGTTCATCACATGTGTTTGCCAGTCTTGATATAACATAACCGAACCGCCTTGGATTTCTCCTGCATCTTCGGAATAAATTACTACACAATTATTTTCTTGATCGTAATACAAAAGATCCAACAATGTTGTACCTGAACTTGCAACTTCTGCTCTCACGTCATTTATATAGAGTGAGTCAATATCCGATAGTTCTGTCTGTGCTTTCCAGATATTATTTTCTGTTTCTGTCCAACCTGTAATTTGTTGTCCACCACTGATTTTTACTAATTCACCTGGATAGCTCATCCATACAATATCATGTCCATTTTGTCCAGAATCCGCTTCATCAAAAACAAGTTGGGAACCAAGTGTATACGTACCATCTCTTAATACAACAGCAATATCTCCTTGCTGATTTGCAGAAACATTGCGAACTGCTTCTTGTGCTTTTCGCAGTGTAAGGAATGGTGCTTCTACTGAACCATCATTACTATCATCACCTTCTGGTGAAATGTAGAATACTCTTTCATAATCTGCTTCGTTAAATGAAAGTGTATCATCCTCTTCTGCTGCTTTTACAGCAAGTGGTGCTGCCACCGTCACTAATGCAATTAACAATGCTACCGGCACTTTCGCATTCCCTTTTTTCTTAAGCGACATTGCAATAGCAAGTACTAATAATATAACAGCTACTCCTGCCACAACATAGGCAGCTATTTTCAAAATAGAATTAGAATCTGCTGAACTTTGAACAGTTTCTCCACTATTCAATTTTTCAATCATTGTTGTAAACCATGCTGGTTCTTCCCCTTGCTCTGCGGTATCAATCTTAGCACGTTCTTCAAAAACAAGGTCTGATGCTGCTTTATCCATATTACCGTCTCCCACTTTTCCAATGGAATCAGCACTTCCGATTGACTTACCTGTAATTTCAAAGTCTGCAAATATTGCTGATGCTGTAGCAGTTGTAAATGAAATATATCCAGATGAAAAAGCATCATTAGCAATACTGTGGCGGAGCTCTCCATCTACATAAAATTTCATTTTGAATCCATTCACTTCAATTTTATAGTCATGCCATCCCAATGGATTGTCCAATGGAATAGAGAAAATAACTTGTGACTTTGTCCAATCATAAAGAGCTAACTGACCATATTCTTTTAATACCAATGCATAACCACTAAACTCTAGTGTATCATTTGGTTTCGTTTTTCTAAATAAGATTCCTGCATATCCTTCAGGATCACCTGTTTCTTTCAACTTCATACTAAATGCAAGGTCGAAATCTTCATATGCATTTTTGAAATAGCTTCCATAGTGCCAAGATGAACCTGACACCATAGAATCTAATTGTGCATACCCTTCTTCTGTAAATTCCCAAGAACCACCATATGAGGTAAAATTACCTGCATTTGAAGTCAGAGGATCCGTGATTGTAGTCACATTATCTTCTGCTCGCACTGGCATCGCCAATGTCAGAAGTAATAATGGAAGCATCAATAAAGAAATTATTTTTTTCATTATGCTTTCCTCCTTTTTGAACGAATAACAACTAATACACTTCCAAGAATCACTAATGTTCCTGCGCCGATTAATATAATATATGCAGTGTTGCCTACAACTTCTTTTACTGCTTCTATTAATTGATTGAGCATTGAAGTATCTTCTTTGTTATCCATAAAGTCAGAAACAAGAATATCTTCTCCACTTTCTGATTCCGCATTTAATACTGCGCCTTCAAGAAGTGAAAATGAATCTAAGTATAAATCTGATGTGTAGTTTTCTTTTGTTTGATCTGTTAACACATAGATTTCTAAGTTTGATAATCCAAGACATTCTCCGATATCTACCTTACCTTTTTCCGTTGTAATATAGAGATGATCATTTTCCATTTCGAGCATGAATATACCGCTTAATTGTTTCCAAGCTTTCACTGTTTCTCTATCAATTACAATTGTTTTACTTGGATATGTACGATTATTTTCTGTTCCTGCATATCCATATACCGTCATTACTAATTCTACATCTGTCTGAAGTGCAGCTGCTACAAATCCAGAAAGTGTATACTCTGTTCCCATTGTAATATTAGCACCTTCAACACGATACATCAGTGTGTCACTAGCAGATTTACGATTGTAAATACGTGTACTATATTCTCCTGAATGACTATATTTTGAAGATTGCTCTACATCATAATGATCACTATTTGTAAACCATAATCCGATATTTGGTGCATCTTCATATAAATTTGATTCGAAACTACTGTTATTGATCATATTTTTAACAATATCTTCTGTATTTGCTTCACCTGCATGACCTTTTGGCATTGGCATGTTGCGTTTAGTTTGGTTAACCAATGAAAAAGAATCTAAGTATAGGTCTGCACGTGGAGTTACTTCGCTATAAGTTTCTTGAACCATTAGTTGAACAAGAGATAAGCCTTTCACATGCTTAATCGTATATGTCGCATCCGTACCACCTACTGTAATTGTGTAATCATAGTATCCGGCTTCTCCATTGTGTTTTACTGTAATTTTGAACGTTGCTGAAAGTTCTGTCCATTTACCAGCTTTCACTGCAGCTTTATCTACTGAAATAAGCTGACTTGGATATGGATCACTGCTAGGTCCACCATATCCATAAACTTGTATATACATTTCTGCATTGGTATCTTCTGGAGAAGAAACATAACCGGAAACCTTATATTCATCTCCCATGATGAAATTGCTTCCTTCAATTCTATATTCCGCACGATTCCAAAATTCTTCTCTATTTGTTATTTTAAGACTCGCCTTTCCAGAATGACTAAATGTCTTATCTTGCGATAATTTTGCTAAACAACCTTCTGCTGTATACCACTTATCAAGAACATAACCACCATGTACAAAGTCATTATTTTCAAAGCTACCATTTTTAATAAGGTTACCAGAAAGGTTTTGTGTATTTGTTTGGTTACTGTGTCCCTTTGGTGCAGCTGCTTTAGGTGTTACATCTACTAATAAGAACGAATCTAAGTATAAATCAGCTCGTCCTTTGGCTGCGCTATATGTTTCTTGTGGCATAATACGTATTGCTGATAATCCTTTTACATTCTGAATTATGATATCTTCTCCACCTGACCAAGAAATTACCAAATCATAAATGCCTTCTTGGGAAGTTTCTTTTTGTGTAATTGTAAACTCACCTGATAGTTTACTCCAGCAACCAGCTGTTACATTTGCTGCATCAATTGTAAAATATTGAGAAGGATATGTTCTGTTTGTCTCTGTACCAGCATAGCCGCAAACTTCAACCATAAGTTCCGCACTCACATCTTCTGTCGATGAAATATAGCCAGATAATGCATATGTATGCCCTAAAATAAGTTCTTCAGCTATCACTTGATATGTTGCTCTATTCCAATGTTCCTCTCTATTGGAAATAAGGAGACTTGATTTACCTGAATGACTAAATGTCGTATCATTTTTCAATGTTGCAGAGCTTGGATCTGCATACCATTTCCCTGAAACATTTTCTTTCGCATAATCGTTCTTCTCAAATCCACCATTTTTAATAATATTATTTTGATTTTTTGATGTATCAGTTGCACCTGTATGACCTGTTGGTTTTGCAGACTCAAGTGTTACATCTTTCAGCAAGAATGAATCCATATAAAGGTCTGGGCAGTCTGTGTTTGGATGATACGCTTCCTGAACAAAGAGCTCTACTGCCGATAAACCTGATACGCCTTCAATAATAACGCTTTGTTCACCATATGTAACCGTCAAATCATACTTACTTGCATCTGCTGCATTTTGTTTTTGTGTAATAGAAAAGTCGCCTTCTAGTTTTAGCCACTTATCAATTGTTGCAATTCCTGAATCTAATGTAATGTACTGTACTGGATATGGATTTTCTGCTGAGCCACCATATCCCCATATGCCAACCATTAATTCAACTGTTGTTGCTGCTTCAGAAGCGACATAACCTGACAAATTATAATCTCTTCCAAAGATAAATTCGCTGCCGTCTACACGATACTGTGCTCTGTTCCAATGTGCTGTACGGTCAGAAACACGTAAACTATTACTTCCTGATTGGCTTGCGCTTGCAAATTGTTCGATTGCCGCTCCATTGTTATACCATGTACCATTCACTACAGCTGATGTAAAATTATTTGTTTCAAAACTACTGTTATGAATCATATTATCTGCATCTTTTTCTGTATTTGTTCCGTTTTGGTGACCTGATGGATACAATTTTTCTACTTCTTTTGGAACTTCTTTCAACAAGAAGGAATCCATATAAAGATCTGGGCAATCTATATTAGCATGGTACGCTTCTTGTACCATAATTTCTATCACCGCTAATCCATCTACATATTCAACTGTTACTGACTGTGTTCCACTCGCTAATGTAATATCATATTTTGACGAATTTGTTGTATTTACTGTTTTAGTCAGTGTGAACGATGAAGCCAGCTTCGACCAATCCGTTACATTTGCTGAAGCGGAAGATACTGTAATGTACTGAACTGGATACTCGTTCCCTGTTGGTCCTCCATATCCATATACACCAAGCAGTAATTCTACTGCCGTCTCTGTTTCTGAAGCAACATAACCTGACAAACTATACTCTTTATCATAACCAAATTCACTACCATCTACACGATACGCTGCTCTATGCCAGTGTGCTGTACGATTTGAAACTCGTAAACTATTGTTTCCTGACTGACTCGCATCTGCAAACTGCTCAATGGTTGCTCCCGAGTTGTACCACTTTCCATTCACTATAGCTGATGCAAAATCATTTGTTTCAAAACTGCTGTTATGAATCATATTATCGGCATCTTCTTCTGTATTCGTTCCATTTTGATGACCTGCTGGTTCTGTTGGAACTGTCTCTGATACTGCTTTCAATAAAAATGAATCCATATAAAGATCTGGGCAATCCGTACTAGTATGATATGCTTCTTGTACCATAATTTCCATTACAGCTAAGCCATCAACACATTCAACTGTTACTGACTGTGTTCCATTCGTTAATGTAATATCATATTTCGACGAATTTGTTGCATTTGCTGCTTTTGTCAATGTGAATTTTGATAGTAATTGAGTCCAATCTGTCACATTTGTTGAAGCGGAATCCAATGTAATATATTGAACAGGGTATTCATTTCCTGCTGGTCCTCCATATCCCCATACACCAAGTACCAGTTCTACGTTTGCATCTGTTTCTGAAGCAACATATCCTGATAGACTATATTCTTTATTAAAACTAAATCCGCTTCCATCCACGCGGTATGTTGCTCTGTGCCAATTCGCTGTACGATTTGAAACGCGTAAACTATTACTTCCTGATTGACTCGCCTCTGCAAATTGTTCAATTGTTGCACCCTCGTTATACCATGTACCATTTACTACAGATGTTGCGAAATTATTTGTTTCGAAACTACTATTATGAATCATATTATCGGCATCTTCTTCTGTGTTTACACCGTTTTCATGTCCGATTGGAGATGTTTGACTAGGTGCTTTTACTTCTTGCATTGCAAATGAATCATAATAAAGATCTGGATAGCTTGTAGCACTACTTGGTTGTTGCACAAATAATTCCACTTCTCCATAACCTGATACAGCTGTAAGTGTCTGTGAATTTTCACCCCATGTTACTGTAAGATCTACTTTGTTGCTATCGTTGCTATTGACTGTAGATGAAATTTTAAATTTGCCTTCTAACTTTTCCCAATCTATGGAATCTGCAGTTCCTGAAGCTAAAGTCATCGTTACTGTTGGATATTCATTTCCTGTTGGTCCTCCATATCCATTTACTACTGCTATGAGTTCCACTGGTGTTGATGCACTTGCTGCCACATATCCAGATAAATTATATTCTGTGTTGTCTGTCAAATACCCCGACCACACACGATATTGTGCACGATGCCAAAATGCTGTACGATTTGAAACTTTTAAACTATAATTTCCAGAATGACTGTAATTATTTACTTGCGAAATAACTGCTGTGCTATCTGGTGTACTATACCATTTACCATGATTATGATTATCTGCAAAATCATTTGTTTCAAAACTTCCATTTGTAATTTTATTATCTGCAATCGTTTCTGTATTTTCACCATCTGCATGTGGTGCAACACCTTCTTTGATCAAGAAACTATCCAAATACAAATCTGGGCAAACAGAATTTTCATGATAAGCTTCTTGAACAAAGATGTTAATATTATCAATGCCTGTTACTGCCTGAATCACTTGTGTTGTATTTCCGAAATGTACTGTTACATCTACTTTTCCATCGGTTGTACTTGGTGAAGATGTCAGTTTCAATGAACCAGACAAAACTTTCCATTCATTAGCGCTTACGCTTGCAGAATCAAGTGCAAGAAGCGCTGATGGATATTCATTTCCTGCTGGTCCTCCATATCCTGTCACTTGCACATACATTTCCACATTTGTTGCTGCAGATGCTGAAACTGCACCTTGTAAATAGTATTCTTTATCAAAAGCTAAATTTCCGAACCATTCACGATATTCTGCTCTATGCCAATAAGCCGTTCTGCCTGACACTTTCATAGAATACGTTCCTGCATTTTTATGTGTACTATCTTGTGAAAGCGTACTTCCATTTGGATACCATTGAAAATATGGTGTTCCACTTGCTGCAAAATTGTTTGACTCAAATTCTGGATTTTTAATAATATTACCAGGAATCGTATCTGTCGCTTCTCCGACTCCTGTTGCTTCACTAGCTGATACTATAGAGAGATTATTTGACAAAGCAACACTAAGCGTCAAAACGAGAGCAAGTACCATACTAATCACTCGATTTAATCTCAATTTTTTCATTTGGATTCCTCCTATTGTGTTTCCAACCATTCGTTAAGTTGTCTTTGCATTTCTTCGATGATCTTATCTGATCCGTTTTCTTTCAGTCGTTGATTGAAAGCATCTAGACGTTCATATGTTTCATCTCCATATACCCCTGATACAAGTGGTTCCCAAAATTCTGTGTACACTGCTTGACAGTTGCTGATTTCTACACGTACAGGTTCAGGGTCAAATACAAATCCTAACACTTTAGAATTTTCTGCTGTTACGTTTACTTCATTTGTTTGTTCCCATACATCATCTGGGTATCCAGGTAATAAGTATGATTGGAATTGATCGCCGAATTCCCACGCTACATTGATTGAATATCCAGAATCTGAAATTAATTCAATATGAGTATCATCAATTTTATTGTAGTGACGTCCTTCAATACCATAAGCAATTAAGTTATATAATTCTTCATTTGTATTTAGAAGTTCAATAAATTTGACTGCTCTGATTGGATTTTCAGATGTAGCACTTACTGCTGTCATTGTTGCTGTTACCCAGTTTGAATAGTTGATAGATGGTCCGATTGGAATGCAAACGGATTCACGACCATTACGTCTTGTTGTATCTTCTCCATCACCTGAAGGTTTCCATGTAGACATATAGATTCCATAAGATTTTGAGAAATCAAAGGATTTTGTTAATACATCTGAGTTGATGTATCCTTTCTTGTACCATTCAATTGGATACGCTAATGCATCTTTAAATTTTTCACTTTCAAATTGATTGATTACTGTGTAGCCATCTTCTGTAAGATCAATCACACCTGGTGTATTTGCTCCATATAAATCATTAAATTGTAAGTAAGCCATCAGGCCTTGTGGGTCATAACCTTGAGTAAGGTTTGTCATATCTGCACCATTATTTGCACAGTATTCTAAGTATTTTGTCATACCTTCTTGTGTTTGGAAGTCTTCTTCTGTAAGTCCTGATGCTTCATACATTGCTTTATCTAATGAAACACCTGCTGTACGAGCCATAACCTGACGGTTCAAGCTACCATATAAACGGCCATCAATTTTAGCTGCATCCCAGATTTCATCACTAAATTTCGTATATGTTTCTGGAGCATATTCTGGAAGAATATCTGTAATATCATATAGTCCTTCCAATTCTACTAAACGTGAATATTTGTTAAGCCATGAACTTGTAAAGCAAAGATCAAATTTATCACCCGCATTCACTTTTAATTGCATACGTGATTCATAATCTCCTACTACCGTTGCATGAAGTTTTACAGTAGCGTTAATTTCCTTCTCAACAATTTCATTAATGGCTGCTTCAACAAGTGATAAATCCTTTGGAACCGTAGCGGCCTCTACCATGATCCAATAATCAAGTACATAATGTTCTGATTCATCATCTGTAAGTTCACCAATGTCATCTACTGCTGCGTTCTTTCCTCCGCCACATCCTGTTAACATGCCACAGAGCATGCTAAAAACAAAGATTAAAGCTAATAATTTTTTTGTTACTTTCTTCATAACATATCTCCTGGTATATTGTAATTGACTCATCTAACAGTCACTTACAGATATACCTTCTCC
>CAYTRJ010000024.1:0-17650 GCA_964440185.1 uncultured Faecalimonas sp.
ACGAATTAGTAAAAGCATGTGAAGAAGAATTTGGTGTATCTGCAGCAGCAGGTGTAGTAGTTGCAGCAGCAGGTGCTGGAGAAGCAGCAGCAGAAGAAAAAGATGAATTCAACGTAGAATTAACATCAGCAGGTGCTTCAAAAGTTAAAGTAATCAAAGTTGTTCGTGAAATCACAGGACTTGGATTAAAAGAAGCTAAAGAAGTAGTAGACGGAGCTCCAAAAGTAATCAAAGAAGGCGTTTCTAAAGCAGAAGCTGAAGAAATCAAAGCTAAATTAGAAGCTGAAGGTGCTACAGTAGAATTAAAATAATTCTATTAAAAGTTTATAGTACTTGGAATGGAAGGTCGTAGTAGAAAGTATGCTGCGACCTTTTTTTAATAATCGAGAAGCTATTATATGTATTTTCGAGAAATATAAAATCTATAACCAAAAGTATTTCAAAAAAATGGAATAAGCGTGGTGGGAATACTTGATTTTACACAACGGTAGATGTAAAATATAATTAGCTATATCCATGGGGTTATAGACAATCAATAAGGAAAAGGAGAAGAAGATGATGAAGAGGAACGTGTTCAAGAGATGTCTTGCTACAGTTCTTGCAGTCGCTATGGTGGCAACATCAGTACAATACGGCTGGGGAACAGTTTCCAAAGCGGAAGAACTATCTACATATACAGATGGTAATATTGTAGCAGATAATCACGAAGTAACAGACGAAGAAGCTGCGATTCTTGACAGCGCTGTATTAGATGTAGCGGAATACAAAGTTGTGAAACCATCGCAAGCGGACAAGCTAGCGGCTGTTGATTCTAACAACAAGACTGTTTACGCGAAGAACTTCAAGTCTGGTGATTATACATGGACTGCAGAAGAAGCGTACATCATGGTTGGAGAAGATAAGAAAGAAGAAGTTTCACTTGATAAAGCTGAATGCACATACGAAGGTGAATCATACGATGCATCTAAGACATTTACATTCAACGGGAATGATTATACTGTAAGTGTAATCTACAAGTTAAGCATGAATCTTTCAGCTGCAACACAACAGAATGTGATTAATCTTCCATACTATTTAGCAGATGCTATGAACAGCATGAATGCTATGAATAGTGCAAGATTATCTGTTGATGAAGTAGTAAAGAATGCTGCTGACTATCGTGCACAAGTAGAAAGTTCAGTTGAAAAACTTGAATCAGTTGGGTTGAAAGTGCCAGAAAGTGTAAGAAATGCAATCCCTGTTTTGAAATCATGGGAAGCTCAACAAGAAAAATATGGCAAATCTGAAATGTCATACTTGTTTACAAGAGAAGAAGGCTATAACAACGCAAGCAGAAAAGTAGAAAATATCATCACATATGGTGACAAATACGAAGCTTCTGCAAAACAAACTTATGCAGATGTTCAAACAATCTTAAATATGGGTGAATATCTAGAAACAGCATTAGGTGAATACAAAGATGCTGCTGTTAAGACACTAACTACAATTCAATCTACATTAGCACCAGCTGCAAAAGAATGGTCAGTACTTGATGTAGAAAAAGTATTAAAAGCAGACTTAGAAGATGTTGTTTATGGCGACTTTGACACGAAAGTTGCAAATGCGATTGGTAAGAGTGAAGAACATACACTTAACAATCCAGCTACAACATATACAGTAGATACTGTAGCAATTGATTGCAATGTTAACCGCTATAACGTAACAATTCAAGTAAAAGCAGAAGTTGTAAATGCTGATAATGAAACAGTGAACTTAGAAACTGTGGAAAAAGTGATCAACTTAGCTGGCGGAACAACAAAAGCAGATGTTGAAAAAGAAATTGCAAATTCTGGAGTAGAAACAGAAGCACTTCAAGCTTGGAATGCATTAGCAGGTGAATACAATGTATCAGATGCAAATTACAAACGTGCTACAACAGAATTAGACAAAACATTAGAAAAAGATGCAACTTATGTAATTACATATACTCCAAATGAATACAAAGTTACATGTACAAATGATTCTGATGTGAAAGAAGAAAAAGTACCTTACGGATATACATATACTTTCCCAACAGCAACTGCAGAAGGAAAGAGCTATGAATATACTGTAAAAGGTGAAACAGTACCTCGTGAAGAAGGAACAACATACCGTGTTCTTGCAGATTTAGAATATACAAGAGAACTTGGTAAAGAAAAAACATCTATTCGTTTATTAGATATCGTATTAAATAACTATGCGGATACATTAACTGCAGAAGCACAAACAATTCTTAAGAATCGTGCAGTATCAAGCAGAACAGTTGCAATCCGTGAAGTAGACGATTTGGTAAAAATTGATGGTAATGTTGTTAATGTTCCAGAATATGCAGCTGCATATGGAATGACATGGGTACCAGCAACAGTGTATGTATTAAATGGAGAAACTGTTGTGGAAACAATCACAACATTTACAGATGGAAAAGCTGCAATCACAGCAGCTGATTATACAAAAGTAAATGTAGATTATAAATTGGACATTACATTAGAAGCTGGCGAATTAGAAGCGATGTTGAAACTTCCTAATACATTAGTATCAGAAGCACATCAACAATTGGCTGATATGAGCACACTAGTTAGCTACGAAGGAGATCTTGATGAAATCATCATCGGTCGTCTTCAATTAGTGAAAAAAGATTTATCAACAGCATCTGGTGCAGCAATCGATAATCTTGCAGCAATCTGTAATGACGATGGTGTATTATATCTTTCAACATATATTGATGCATACAAAGCACTTACAGATGATGAAAGTAGATTAAATTACTACTATCAAAACAATATGTACAGCAAGATCAAAAAAGATGCAACAATCCTTGCTGATAATATGGCAATCTTAGTAGGAGATCCAGCACTTCCATCAGTATTAAAAGACTTAGGATTCGCAAGTTATGTTGATAAATTAGCTGAAGCTTCAGAAAAAGTAGGAAAATTAAAAGATAAATTCCCTGCTAAGAATGAAGTAATTGATTTAACAAATGCTCAATATAATAAGCTGTTATCTGCTATTTTAGTAGATGTAACAACAGTTCCTGTTACAACAGGTAACGGATTAGCATTGAATGAAACATTTACAAAGGTATCTACTAGCCGAGCAATGGTGAAAGTACTTGTACAAGTAGTAGATGTTGATGGTAATATCGTTGAAACATTAGTAAACAGCAGTGCTGACTTCTTAAAGAAAGATGGATTAACAGAAGCTGAATTAAAAGCATTCACAGATATGATTGCTAATGCAGAAGCTAAAGTTGATACAGCTCATTACACTTCAAAAACAGAAGGAAGCTTACCAAAAGCTGGAGAAGCGTTAAAAGAAGATGTGGTTTATACAATCACATGGAGCCCAGTAACATATACATTGAAACTTGATGGAACAAAAGATACATTTGAATTTACATATGAAAGTATGTTAGTAAAATTACCAGCTCCTTCAACAAGTGATGAAAAATATGTTTATACAATTGGCTCAACAACATATACAGTTGAATATGGCGATGAAGGTTATGTTCGTTTAACAGCAGCTCAATTTGATGAATTATTCAAAGATAGTGACGTAGCAACTATGTCTAAAGCTGTAATTGATGTTAGAGAAGAACGTAATGTAAACTTTGTAATTGCTTTAAATGAAGCAGTAGCAGAAGCAGGTGCATCTGATGTACTTAACTTTGCATTGTGCAAGAATGAAGATGGAAAAACAGCAATCGTTGCTAGCGTAAATCCATTCTCAAAAGCTCTAAAAGGAGCAGCAATGTCACTTGGTGAATATCTTGTTGGACAACCATATATTGCATTAAATGGTGATGTATTAGTTGGTTCAGAAGGTGAAGGTCTTGCAACAGGTGTGCATGTAGACACAATTGCAGATGTGTTATTAAACAGTGGAATCAGCACAAGCTCAATCATTGCTATGATTAATGAAGATGGAACACTTGTTAATACAACACAAGCAGCAGTTCGTGAAGATGGATACACATCAGAAGCTGACAAATTAGGAGCACTTTTATTAGAAACTTCAATTGCTATCACAACAAGTGAAGATTATGCAATGCCACTTTATGTTTCTTTAATTGGTGATAATACAGATGCAGCAAAATATGCTGAATTACGTACTAGATTGATCCAATTAGAAAAAGTAGCAACAGTAGAATTAAGCAATGGTGATGTGAACGTAGAAGTTACATTACCAGAAAAAGTTCATGAATTATATCTTGCTGCAATGCTTGCAACAGGAGCTTGGGATTTAGATGATGGAATGCCAACACTTACAGAAATGGTTGACTTCATCTTAAATACAGGTATTGATGAATTAGTACTAAGTGGTAACGTAAACGCTGATACAATTATCAACACAGCAGCGCAAGCAGGTGTTGATATCAATGAATACAGACAAACTCTTGAAAAACTTCTTTCTTATATGAATAGAACATTTGATGGAGAAGGTTCAGGCGTTACAATCGTAGACGTAAGTGACGACAAAGACTTCTACAAAGTAAATGTTTGTGTAGAAGAAAACTTAATCCAAAAAGCTGTTTCTCAAGTGAATGCAACAATTGGCAACAAAGTGTTAGGTGATGTTACAACAAATCTTAATGTAACACTTACAAACTGCAACACAGAATACACAGCAATCGTTGTAGATGCAAAAGCAGAAAAACTTTACAACAAAGTTGACCTTGTTACAACAAAAGACATTGAAACAAACGGTAAATATGCAGTTGTATTATTACTTGATGATGTAGACACATTAACAGTAAACTCAAGAGCATTCTTAGATTTACACGGTAACAGAGTAGGTAAATTAGTTTCTAATGCAGCTGTAACTGTATTTGATTCAACATTAGCTACAAATACAAACGGTGGAATCAATAAGATCACAAATACAGAAAATGTAACTCTTACAGCAGGTACATACAATATTGGTACTTTAAGCAGTTTATTCGGAACAGGCTTCACAAAAGCGGAAATCGAATCAATGCTTCCAGAAGGATACGAAGTAAATAGCAAGGGACAAGTTTCTAACCAATTCTATGAATTGATCAAAGATGAAAATGGAAATATTACAGTTGCATTTACAGCTAACTATGTACAAGTACGTGGTATTGCATATGAAGAACTTGCGTTAGAAATCGCATTAGATGTTGTGCTTAACTCATACAATCAATGGGCAGCACTAGATGTTGATGGAAATTCAATCTACAACATTGAAATTTTAGATGCAATCGCTACACTTAAAGGTGGAGTAAAAGGTGCAGTTAGTACAGTGATCGATTTCGTAGATTACGAAAACGTAAGAGTATTAACAAATCAAATTCTTGCCGATATGACAAACTTTGCTGGAATGGAAGAAGCTACACTTTCAGGACTTCCATTTGCATCTTATGGTTTAACAACATACACATGGGAAGCAAAAGCAACAATCGCAGATGAAAACTATATCACTTTAGCATTAGAAACTGTTCCAAGAAACAATGTTACTGTATCATTAAAACTTGGTAAACAAGGCGAAGATACAAAAGAAGCAACAGCTCTTCTAGGTGCATTAGCTGATGTTGTAACATCTAAGGTTGAACTTACAGCATTAAACTTCGATTACAATGAAAACACAGGATTCAGCTATGCATTTGGTGGAAACATTGACGTAGAAGTTGATTTAACACAACATCCAGAATACCTTCCAGTAATGGGAATTGTTTTAGCACATGGTATGGAAGATGGAGCAGCGAAAGACAATATGGTAGCAGTAATTGAAGCATACCTTGCAGATGATGATGCAAAAGTTGCTGATTTAGTAGCAGCAATTGAAGATATCACTTCAGCTGATATTGTTAACGCGTTAGTAGCAGCTCAAGATACTACATTTACTAAAATGGTAAAAGAACTTGGAATTAAAAAAGCCGTATCTTCTGATAAAGAAGAATTAGGTGCTGCATATGAAGAAGTTCTTAGCATTATGGGTAAAGTAATTGACCTTATCGGAATCACAGGTGGAGGAAGAACATTAGAAAGCTTCAAACTTAATGGTTACGAAGGACAATATGTATATGGAATTGACAAAGAACAAGTTAGAGGATATAACTTAAATGCAAAACTTATCTTAAAACTTGCAAATGTTGATGGAACTGATACACCAGTAGATCCAGTAGATCCAGTAGATCCAGTAGATCCAGTAGATCCAGTAGATCCAGTTGACCCAGTAGATCCAGTTGACCCAGTTGACCCAGTTGACCCAGTAGATCCAGTAAACCCAGATCAACCAAGCAACCCAGATCAACCAAGTAAACCAGGACAATCTGAAACTACAACAGGAACAAAAACAGGTGATAACACAAATATGATGATGTGGGCAACTGTAATGGTTGTAGCTGCATTAGCATTAGGATGTGTAGTTGCTAAAAAAAGAAAAATGCAATAATGTATTTTGAGAAAAGAGAGTAGGATTCTTTTGAATCCTGCTCTTTTTTAGGTTTGCGCCTACATTAGAGTTCTATCTTGTTTCGTTACGCAAAACATTGTTATTGTGGAATTCTTGACAAGGAAAGGTGATATCTTTATAATATAAGATTGATATAGTTTATAATTTAGGTGGATTATACCTTTCGATAGATATAGGAGGATGATTATAGTGTTAGATAGATTCTTGAAGAAGTTGGTACATCTTGATGTATTGACACAACAACAGGCAAGAGAATTAATGAAAGAAAGTCAGGAAACGAAGAAAAGCACAAGAGAACTTGTGCTTGATAATAATATTCTCACTGAGGAAGAATTGATGGAGGCAATATCCTCTCTATACAAAATTCCAAAAGCATATTTATATGAAGAAACTGTTCCGTTAGACATTTGCCACATATTTAAACCGGATTTATTACGCTCATCTATTGCATTTGCATTTGGATTTGATGAAGAAGATCCAAATACGATTTATGTTGCATTCCAAGATCCACTTGATGTGAAAGCTAGAGATATGATTTCAGTTGCATGTAATCGTCGTGTACGTCCTTTCGTGGCAACAGCAACAGACATCCGTAATGCAATTGATCGATACTATGGCACAGAAGAAATGAAGGAAGTTGTAGAGCAATATACAACTGCAAGCGAGATAGATTTGTCGATTGAAGAACAGATCATTCAAGAAGATATTAACTCGTCACCACTTGTTATTTTAGTAAATTCTATGATTGAGAAAGCAATTCGCCAGCGAGCATCGGATATTCATGTTGAGGCATCAGCTGATAATATTCGTGTTCGATTTCGTGTAGATGGTGTTTTATATACTGATTCAACTTACAGCATGAAGCTCTTATCTGCAATATTAGCACGTATTAAGGTAATCAGTGGTCTTGATATTTCAGAAAAACATAAACCACAAGATGGACGTTTTTCATTTACTGTGGATCGTAGAGAATATGACGTTCGTGTATCTACATTGCCGACTGTATTTGGGGAAAAATGTGTAATGCGTCTTGCAATGAAGAAAGTACTGCATCAAAGTAAAGAACAGCTGGGACTATCTGGTACAGAGTTAGAACGTTTTGACCGTATTTTAAAGCGTCCTCATGGGATTGTGCTTGTAACAGGACCAACAGGTTCAGGAAAATCAACTACATTGTATACAGCATTAAATGAATTGAATTCTGACCGAGTAAATATTGTTACTGTAGAAGACCCTGTGGAAGCTAATATTGATGGCATTAATCAAGTACAGGTAAACCCAAAAGCGCAGCTTACATTTGCAAATGCACTTCGCTCGATTTTACGTCAGGACCCGGATATTATTATGATTGGGGAAATCCGTGATAGTGAAACAGCAGCTATTGCAGTGCAGGCATCTATTACAGGTCATCTTGTAGTAAGTACGTTACATACAAACGATACTGCAAGCAGTATCACACGTTTGCTTGATATGGGAATTGAAAGTTATTTGATCGCTGACTCCGTAGTTGGAATCGTAGCACAACGTTTGGTAAGACGATTATGCCCATATTGTAAGAAGGAACATTTAGTTACTGCGCCGGAAGCTGCTTATTTGGGAGTGGAAGAAGGAACAACTATTTATACCGCAGATGGCTGCCAGAGATGTGGTAATACAGGATACCATGGACGAATTGGGGTATAT
Organism: uncultured Faecalimonas sp.; assembly: GCA_964440185.1. GTDB lineage: Bacteria > Bacillota > Clostridia > Lachnospirales > Lachnospiraceae > Faecalimonas. Next base: position 8,134 of record CAYTRJ010000024.1, read on the forward strand.
GAGATCATGGAGATCACGCCACAATTGTCGGAAATGATTTCAAATAGAGAAAGTGCAGATAATATTCGTGAAGAAGCTGTAAATGAGGGAATGTATACACTAAAACAAAGTGCTCGTGAACTTGTGTTAAAAGGAACAACATCATTGAGTGAAATGCAGCGTATTACAGCTGAAAAGTTTGAGTTGTATGATGAAGAAGATACTATGGAGGAAGAAGCATGATAGAATTTAAAAGTCTTATTCAGCAAGCGCTAAAGAGTGAGACAACAGATATCCATTTAACAGTAGGGGTACAACCGATGTTTCGTATTAATGGAGTGTTGACACCTGCTACAGAAGATCAATTAGATGATGATGATATCATGTATGCAGTGCAGGAGCTGGTAACAGATGCACAATTAAAAGAATTAGAAAAGGTTGGAGAGGTAGACTTTGCGGTAACTTACGATAATTCTATCCGTATGCGTTGCAATATTTTTTATCAACAACATCATACGGCGATTGCGATTCGTTTGTTACCAATTCAAATTCCATCAATTGAAGCACTTGGAATCCCAGATGTGTTAGTAGAACAAGCAGATAAGAAGCGAGGTTTGATTCTCGTAACAGGACCAACAGGTTCAGGAAAGAGCTCCACACTTGCGGCATTGATCAATCATATAAATGAGACAAGTTCAAGACACATTATTACGTTGGAAAACCCAATTGAATATGTACATGAACATAAGCAATGTTTGATCAATCAGCGTGAAGTAGGGCAAGATACAGCAAGTTTTGCAGCTGGTCTTCGTGCAGCGCTTCGTCAGGACCCGGATGTAATCCTTGTAGGGGAAATGCGTGATCTGGAAACAATCACAACTGCGATTACAGCTGCTGAAACAGGACATTTAGTTTTTGGTACACTTCATACAAAGAGTGCTGCAGAAACAATTGACCGTATAATTGATGTATTTCCAGCAGGGCAACAGGAACAGATTCGTATTCAGTTAGCAGAAGTGTTAGAATGTATCATTTCTCAGACACTTGTACCTACAACAGATGACAGCAGAGTTGCAGCAAGAGAAATCTTATTGGCAGTTCCTGCGGTACGAAGCTTGATTCGTCAGAATAAATGTTTCCAGATTACAAGCACAATGCAGACAAGCAGACGCCAAGGTATGGTGATGCTGGATGATGCATTATTTGATTTGTATCGCAGCAAAAAGATTACATTAGAAAATGCGCTTAGTTTTGCAAATGACCCTGCGGCTTTGCAGGCGCAATGCATGAGGAGGTAATAGAAGATGCCATCTTATCAATATAAAGCAATTGATCGCCGAGGAAAAACAATTAAAGAGAATTTGGAAGCATCTTCATTAGAAACAGCAAAGAATTCCTTGCGGGCGCTCGGCTATACCTTGATTGAAATCAAAGAATTGAAAGCATGGGATAAAGACATTGAATTACCATTTATGGGGAATCCCAAAGCAAAAGATATGGCAGTATTTTGCCGCCAGTTTCGCTCTTTATTACGTGCAGGTGTTACAGTATCGACAGTATTGTCGATGCTAGCACAACAGACTGAAAATAAGAAATTAGCAACGGCGATTCGTGATATTCAGATCAATATCGAAAAAGGGGAGACGTTGGCAAATTCTATGGCACGCCATCCTAAGATTTTCTCTAAAATGTTGATCAATATGATCGCGGCTGGAGAACAATCTGGTAATTTAGAAGAATGTTTATATCAAATGGAAATATGGTTTGATAAATCACAACGTACCAAAGGAGCTATTGGAAAAGCTATGGTATATCCAGCAATCTTGCTAGTTGTTATGATTGTAGTTTTGATCGTTATGATGGTAAAAATCATTCCATCGTTCTTAAGTGTATTTGATGAAATGGATATGGAATTGCCAGGAGTAACACAGGCAGTTATCGGTGTTAGTAATTGGTTTGTAAAGCATTGGATCGTGATTATTGGAGGAATTATTTTACTGGTAGTAGGTGGGATGTTTTTCAAAAAGACAAACAAAGGAAAACATTTCTTTGGATGGTTTTCAAGAAAAATACCAATTGTAAAGGAATTAACAGTGAAATCGGCAAGTGCAACATTTTGCCGTACATTATCATTATTGTTAGGTTCAGGCTTATCTTTATTAGATGCATTGGATCTTGTAGCGGTCAACATGGGAAATATTTATTTTAGAGAAGCAGTTATTTCAACAAAAACAATGATTTCACAAGGATGGGGAATCAGTGAAGGACTGCAAGCTTCTCGTATTTTTCCAAAAATGGTATGCAATCTAACTGGTATTGGAGAAGAAACTGGAGATTTGCAAGGAATGCTAGATAAAACTGCAGATTATTATGATGAAGAAGTAGAAACAGCAACACAAAAATTGTTATCTATGATGGAACCATGTATTATTTTGTTTATGGCAGTATTTGTAGTAATCTTAGTATTAGCAATTTTCTTACCAATGTTAAATATGAACAAGGCATATGATTCTTATTTATAAAATACAAAGGAAAGGCAAACGGTATGAACGTATTATTAATTATGTTATTAACATTAGCAGGCTTATGTGTAGGAAGTTTCTGCAATGTATTGATTTATCGTATCCCAAAGGGAGAAGAATTTGTTAAAACACCTTCCCATTGTATGCAATGCAACCACCGACTGAGCTGGTATGAATTGATTCCTGTTTTCAGTTGGTTGATACAAGGTGGAAAATGCAGAAAATGCAAGACAAAACTTTCGATACAATATCCACTGATTGAGACAGCAAATGGATTACTTTGGCTAGTTGCAGGAGTTTTATTCCAAGGAGATTGGGCAAAAGTATTATTATATTGTGGATTGTCTTCTTTACTATTAGTATTATCTGTAATTGACTGGCGGATATTTATCATTCCAAACGGGATCAATCTTGCAATTTTTATTTTAGGTGTGATTCAAGTTGTGCTAGATTATGAAAACTGGCCTATGTATGTAATTGGAATGGCAGCAGTTGGACTCGTATTTCTATTATTACATTTTGCAACAGGTGGAAATGGCTTGGGAATGGGAGATGTGAAGCTGGTAGCAGCGGCAGGTCTATTGTTAGGATGGCAGAAAATGATTCTTGGTATCTTTGTAGGCTGTGTGGCAGGAATTATCATTCACAGTATTCGTATGAAAAATGGTGCAGGAAGAAGGTTGGCATTTGGACCATACCTTTCACTTGGCATCTGGTTTGCAGCAATGTTTGGTGAACCACTTATTCGTGCATATTTAGGTCTATTTGGACTTTAAGAGAAAAGATTATATTTTGCAAAGGGGAGAAAAAACATGAAGAATCAAAAAGCTCTAGTAATTCAATTAACTAGAGATGAAAGTAGAATTGCATTGATGAAGACCAACGCAACTGCTCCTTCGCTATTGAATAGTGTGGTATTACCAACACCGGAAGGTGCTGTTGAAGATGGCGTTATTCATGATTTTGATGCGATGAGCGAAGTGATAAATTCAGCAATCGAGACATTAAATTGTAAAAATGTCCGACGAACAATCTTTGTAATGTGTACAAGCCGCATTACAAGTGAAACAGTTACAATTCCAAAAGCACCTCAAAAACAATTAGAAAAAATTCTATCTGCGAATATGGATATCTATTTCCCAGTAGAAATGGACCAATATCATATGTCTTGGCAGATTCTTCAAGAAGTAAAAGGTGAAAATGACCAATCAGAATTGGAAGTAAAGCTTTGGGCTGTTTCGAAGGAAGTATTAAGTGGTTACTATGCGTTAGCAAATCTTTGTGGCCTTTATGTGGCAGCAGTGGATTATTGTGGGCATAGTCAAGCGTCCGTTGTAGGAGCTTATTATACAGATCGAAAAAAAGAAAAAGATTCTTTCTTTACGCTATCTCTTACAACAAACAAAGAAAAACCTACGAAGAAAAAAGAAGAAAATGAGCAATTTGAGATGGACATCATTCAAATTGATACTCCTGAGATAGAATTACATCTTTCTATAATGAAAGAGTTTGTTTTGACAACAATTCTATTAGGAAAATGTGTGCAAATGCAACGTATGACGCCATACAGCAATGCGTATGAAGTTGCTTCTGACATCTCAATGACATTAGAATACTATTTGTCAGAACATCCAGAATTAGATGCACCAGAACATGTTTGCGTCACAAGCTGTGATGAAATGGATGCTTTATTAGAAGAAGAATTACAGGCGGCATTAGACATTCCTGTAAAGTATCTTTTTGAAGAAGAAGAACTTCCTTGGGCATTATGCAAAGGAGCAGCGCAGACACAGTTTGATTTTGGAAGCGCTTCTATGAATATCAAGAAACATGGAATCTCACCAATGATGAATGTGGATCTGGAAAAGATTTTCTTGATTGCAGCCTGTGCAGCAGTTGTGATATCAGGGGTAGTAACATTTGCGTCGAGTGCAAAATGGAAAGAAGTCTTAGCAGAACTGGAAGAACGTAGAGTCACACTAGCATCAGAAAATGCAATCTATTATGGGGCTGCAGATGAATACAATGCATATGCAACGGCCTACGACAATTACAGTCAGGACTGGGAAACAATCTTCGGTTCTATTCGTACATACAACGATAATTTAAATCTTGTATTAAATGAATTGGAAAATGTACTTCCAAAAGATGTATCGGTTACCCAATTGGGAATTAATGCAGATGGAATTTCTGTTCAACTTGCATCAGAATCGAAAAAAACATTGGCTTATACCATTATGGCAATGAGAGAATTGGAATATTCTTCATTGGATAGTATTTCAAACATAACAGGCGGTACAGCACCAGCTGCAGCAGCAACGCCTTCAATATCAGGTACAAGTTCCTCGACAGATGCTAGTACACAGGAAGAAGCAGCACCAACAACAGGAAGCAGTGTTACTGCAAGAACAACAGATATTTTCCAAAGTTTAAAGGACGGTTTATCGAAGAAAGATGAAAAGTCTTTATTTGAAGAATTAGCACTTTCAAGCAGCACAAAAGGATTAGAAAACAGATACGGTGCAGAAAAAGGATCTGGAGTTTTGAATGGAACCTATTCAGAAAACCAAAAACTGCAAGCAATGAGAAGTCTATTTTATAACAATCCACTTGCAATCAATGAAATTTTAAACAGTTTATCTGCAGATAAAAGAGCAGAGATCAAAGATGCAGAAACATTAAACAATTACTTAGATGTATATATGCAGCAGTTAGAAAGTATTGGAGTTAATTTGGCAGAAGTGTACATGAAAAATGAATTTTCAAATGTATATAACTGGTATGTATATTATTTGAACCACTTAGATTCTTGTACAGATACTCTGTTCTATTTGAGTGAAAGTGCCGTAACAAAAGCTTGTCAAAATGGTTCATGGCCAAATACAGGCAGCAGTGAGGTAGATAAAATCTTAAAGAAATATTTACCATACGAAGGTCAGGTGACAGATACGCCAGATACAAGTGAACCATCGACACCAACAACACCATCGACACCAACAACACCATCAACTCCAACAACACCATCGACAGATGGTGATAATGTAACAATTTCTCCAAAGTTATGGGAAATGATCATGGAAAAAGCCGGTCTAGGTGACTTTGGGCTAGAAGCACCTGAAAGCATTCCGAAAAATGTATACGATGATATGCAGAAATGGTATTTGCAAAGTGGTGGTGGAACAAAAGATGTGGAATTACCAGAAAGTGTATACGATTGGTTCGTAGAACAATATGGTGCAGAACTTTTCCCAGATGGAACAGGAGATGGTTCTGGTGGAATATTTGGTGAAGAAGACGGTCGTTTTGTGATCACACTAGAACTCAGTTATAAAGAAAGCTTGATTCAAACAGAGTTACAAAGAAAAGGGTTATTCTATTCGAATAAACTTCTGAAATTGGAGGTGGAATAATGCAAAAATTAGCACAAAGATGGAAATTAATTTTAGGATTATTCCTATTGCTGATAGCCCTCTTTTTGATTAAAGGGAAGTATCTTCCAGGAAAAGAAGCCTATGAAAGCGAAAAAAATCTTTTGGAAACAACGATAACAGCATTACAAAATACAATCACAGAAAATCGTAAATATTCAAGTATACGTGATGAAATTCCTACAAAGACAGCTGAAATAGAGGCGAGCAGAGAAAGTTTATATAATGCATTTCCAAATGAATTGAAGGAAGAAGACCAGATTCTTTATATTTTATATTTAGAAAAAGTATTTGGAAATGAAATCTCATTTATGTTTTCACAGCCAGAACAAATTGCAATGCTAAGTGATGGCACAACATTAAATGGTCAAACTTTTACAGTAAATTATGAGTCTACTTATAAAGGATTCAAAAAATTAGTAAATTATTTATCAACAGATACACGTGTTGCTTCGGTACAATACGCTACCTTAGATTATGATAGTGAATCGGATACAGCCACAGGTACAATTACAATCACACTGTATTCGTTACTAAATGAATCATTTGAATATGAGTCACCATCAATTGCGGTACCAAGTGTTGGTAAAGATAATATCTTTGATTAGGAAGGAAGGTGGAAATAACAATGAGGAATAGGAAAAATGGAGGCTATACGCTGATTGAAACAATGATAGCTATTGTGATACTTGCAATTATTGTTGTTCCCACTGGAAGCAGTATTGTATTATCCTATAAGATCAATGCCAAGACAGAGGCGCTGATGGATGCGCAGTTGAGGCTGACATCGGCGGTGGAGTATTTGAAGTTTTATGGATACGAAGAATCGAAAGATTATGAAGAAGTGCTAGGTGTGACTTGTGAAAAATCTGGAGATTCCATCGTAATTAAATGCGGTGGAGTTGCTATGAATGTGTCTACTAAAAATTATGAGATTAAGAAACAGGAGGTGACAGAATGAGAAAGAACGAAGACGGATATGTACTTGTATTTGTAATGGTCGTATTAATTGTTCTATGTATCAGCTCTGTTACCTTGATGTCTACTTCGCTCAGTAATTTGCAGAAGCAGCAGAGTACCATGGAAAGCATGGGAATCTATACAGTTGAGGGGGGCGAAACACCATGAAACGATTACAAGATCAATCAGGGATTACCCTCGTAGAACTGTTAGTAACCATTGTAGTATCATCTATTGTAATGTTCGCAGCAACTAGTATGTTGCTAATGGGGATTCGTATGGGAGCTTTTGGAAACAAAAATACATCAACACAGAATAAGATTCAAGTGTTTCAGAAGATGGTAAGTGAGGCGGAGATTGCGGAGATAGATGTAGAACCTGTAATTGGCTTTGCAGGCATTGATGGTAAGGATGATAGCTGTAAGGAATGGTCTATCAAAGTGAAGCAAGGGGAAGAAGAGGAAGATGCAACAGGATTGGTGATTTTATCTTTTAAGAACAATACCATATATTTAGGAACATCTGAGTCCAGCATCTTATTGGAAAATGTAGAAACACAAATTGCTTTGGATAATAACGAATCGGAAAAAAAATATTTAATCTCATTCAAGATTAAAAAAGATGGAAAAGAGTATCTGATGTCATTTTGCAAAGCTGGCAATTTAACAGTAAAAGGTGATCAGAAAGGATCGGGTGAGGATACATCCGGAGAAAACAAAACTGCAATTCAAGAAGTTCGTTCTTCCAGAATGATCACTTTTGTGAGCGATTATGCGGAGACAGATACGATGGCAGAAGTTGACTCGAAAACTGCAAAAGCGAAAGCCCTTGAAGCTATCAAGGAATTATCACCATCTGCAATTGCAAAGGTTGGAAGAGAAAAATTTATTGATTGTCTCTTTAAACAAATTGACAGCAAAGGCGAAATTGTTGGAATGTTAGAAGATTATCCATATGAATATTATTCAGAATGGTATATCGGAGGCTATAAAGAAGGCTCCGATTGGAATGCAAATACGCCATGGTGCGCATGTTATATTAGCTGGATTTTGGAAGATTTCCAAGATACTATACTAGAACATACACCACGATTTGCAGATGTTGTGGAAGGTGCGGTATACTTCCAAAATTGCGAAAAAGAAATGTATGGAACAGTTTCGCATTGGTGTGAACCAGAAAATGCAGAACCACTGCCAGGTGATTTGGTGTTCTTTGATTGGGACGAAAACGAAGTACCAGAGCATGTAGGTGTTGTGCTGTATACAGAAAATGGGAAACTATATACAATTGAAGGAAATGTAGACGATCAGGTGAAAACAGTATCGTATTCTTTACAGGACAGTACGATACTTGGATATGGAAGTTTACATTGGAAATAAACAGGAGCAATCAGAAATGGTTGCTTCTTTTTTTGCGGTTAAAATTGGCTTGCTTGAAAGGTATAGCCAGTTTGGGCAAATTAGAAGAAAGAAGGGAAGAATTGCCCAAAGAAATAATGGAGGGAGCGCTTTGCTAATTGACAATTTCTACATCATCTGCTATTCTTAAAGAACTTATCTGGGAAACGGAAATTCTATCCGTTACATTTCTAATTATCTAAATTCTAAGAAAATCCCAAGAACGTCAAAATTTCATAAGAAAAGGAGGTACTCTGCCTATGACAGAACCCAAAAGACACCATTGTTTTATGCAATCACTAACTGTAAATGAGATTGACCAATCCCTGCGCACCAATCCCCTGCTTTTTCGAAACTATCAAAATATGAATGCGTTTTGGAAACAACGCTTTCTAGATTATTTTGCAGGTAAGAAAACACTGCCCTTTACATACGATCCGTTTTTCAAACACATCTTTCATCCGGATATTTATCAGGACCGGCTTTCGCGACTAATAAGTAGTATTCTAGGTCAAGAAGTGAAGGTGGTAAAGGTGCTGCCTCAAGAAGAAACCGTATTGGATCTGGATACGCTACTGATCATGGATATTTTAGTGCAACTGGAGGATGGTTCACTTACCAATATCGAAATCCAAAAAGTTCCGTACCAATTTTCAGAGGAACGTATGAGCTGTTACAGCGCAGACCTTTTGATGCGACAATATAGCCGGGCAAAAGCAACCTATGGAAACCAATTCAAATATAGTGATATTAAAAAAGTTTATACGATTGTGATATTCGAAAAGAGCCAAAAAGTATTTCATCAGGATGGTTTAGGCTATGTGCACTATGGAAAAACCGTTTTTGACAGTGGCCTACAAATCAATATGATGCAGGAATATTGTCTGATATGCCTTGATGTATTTCGAGAAACTAAGTATACTAAAGGTGTAGAAATCAACGAATTAAATGGATGGCTTTCCTTTCTGGCAATTGATGATGTGGATGAAGCAGAGCGGCTGCTTGACGATTATCCATGGCTGGAAGAGGTTTATCGTGATGTGGCACAGAACCTGAGTAAGCCGGAGGAGGTGCTCAATATGTTTTCAGAAGCATTAAAGATTTTAGACCGAAATACCGTAATGTATATGATTGAGGAACAACAAAAGGAAATAGCTGAGAAAGATACAATAATTACAAAAAAAGATGCTGAATTAGCAAAACAGATTGCACAAGCGGAACGCTACAAAGA
>CAYTRJ010000025.1:0-17349 GCA_964440185.1 uncultured Faecalimonas sp.
TCCACAGTGAATGCACAAGCCAATCGCTGTTTCTTCTTCGTACTTTTGTTTGTACTGTGCACACGGTATGCTACAGCTCTGATATCTCTGTCAAGTCTTAAACGCACAAAAGCAGGCGGCATTCAACCGGGGCTGAATGTCACCTGCTTTATCCAATCATCATTTGACTGTTATATTAGCAACCAAAGTTAAAATAATTGCAAAGAGTATTAAATAACTCGGAACAGCTATAGAAAAATTTGATACACATAGTTTCGTCCTCCTTATTCTTATTTTCCTTAGCTAAGTACAAATGAATTGTAACAATTTTGTAACATTTGAGCAATAGGAGGTAGCTGGCAGAAATAGAAAATTCATGAAAATAGTTTGCATGTTTGATTGTTATGTGATATATTAGTCCGTAACAGGCGCACTAATGTATTAGTGTGTTAAACAGTTAAACAAAGGATGGGATATCATGAAGAAAATTATTAAGAAATGGAATGATATATCTTTAATCATTCGAATTGCAATTGGTCTTGTAATCGGAGCAATTTTAGGTGTAACCATTCCAAATGTGTCAGTGATTGCAATTTTAGGCAGTATTTTTGTTGGAGCGTTAAAAGCGATTGCACCAATTTTAGTATTTGTACTTATCATATCCGCATTAGCAAATGCAGGGACTAATATCGGTTCTCGTTTCCGTACGGTAATTTCATTGTACATGTTAACAACATTATTGGCATCATTAGTAGCAGTTATTGCAAGTTATGCATTTCCTGTTACATTGAAATTGACAGAAGCAGCAGATGGTGAAGCACCATCAGGTATTTGGGAAGTGCTTAGCACATTGATTACAAATATGTTCCAGAATCCAGTAACTTCAATTATAAATGCAAACTATATTGGAGTTCTTACATGGGCAGTTATCTTAGGATTAGCATTCAGAACAGTTGCAAGCAAGGCGACAAAAGAATTATTGAATAATATTTCAGATGCAGTTTCACTTGCTGTGCGTTGGATCATCAATCTTGCACCATTTGGAATCTTAGGATTGGTGTTTGATTCAGTATCTGCAAATGGTTTAAGTATTTTCGCAGATTATGGAAAATTACTTGCAGTGTTAGTAGGATGTATGCTATTTGTAGCATTGGTTATCAATCCAATTATTGTCTTTGTATTACTTAGAAAGAATCCATATCCATTAGTATTCCGCTGCTTAAAAGAAAGCGGTCTGACAGCATTCTTTACAAGAAGCTCTGCAGCCAACATTCCAGTGAATATGCAGCTTTGTGAAAAACTTGGATTAGACAAAGATATGTATTCTGTAGCGATTCCACTTGGTGCAACTATCAATATGGATGGCGCAGCTATTACAATTGCAGTCATGACATTAGCAGCAGCACATACATTAGGTATCGCAGTAGACTTTCCTTCAGCGATTGTACTTTGTTTCTTAGCAACATTGTCAGCATGTGGAGCATCTGGTGTTGCAGGAGGATCTTTATTATTGATCCCTATGGCATGTTCTTTACTTGGCATTGGAAATGATATTGCAATGCAAGTTGTAGGAGTAGGATTTATCATTGGAGTAATTCAAGACTCTGTAGAAACAGCATTGAACTCAGCTGGTGACGTATTATTTGCAGCAACAGCAGAATTCTATGAATGGAGAAAACAAGGAAAAGAAATTAAATTTTAATTAATGAAAGAGAGTAGAAAGAAAATCTACTCTCTTTTTTGAATTATAAGAATCGTTTTTTATCAAGTTTGAATACAATTGCAAGTGCGACATAGCAAATGAAGATTACGATTACGCCGTAAGCTAAAGATAGTCCAACTTTATATTCTTGCATAGTAGTTACAATAGAAATGGAGATAGGACGATTGTATACGCCATATAAAAGCGCTGACATCGTATATTCTCCGATTGTTCGGATAAACACTAAAATTCCACCAGCCATAATACCAGGAGCAATGTTAGGAAGAATAACGCTTTTAAAAGTGCGTAATGTACTAGCACCGAGGCTTTTGGATGCTTCTTCTAAATTACGATGTAAACCTTGAATGGCAACTTCATTTGAATTCAGTAAAAGTGGCAATGATGTAATGGTATATGCAATTGGAAGAATGTAAAATCCTCCGATCAAAGATGTATTAAAAGAAAAAATACTTTTTTGACTGAATGCATTGATTAAATTAATTCCAATTACACTTGCAGGCATTGTCCAAGGAATAGTAAGAAGTACTTTCAAAATTCCATGAAACTTTCCTTTGTATTTTACGATCATATAAGAACTTGGAACAGTAATTATAAGACCGGCAATAACAGCAATTGCTGCCATTTTTAAACTGTTTAATAATGGTTTTAAAACTCTTTTTTTCTCAAAGATCATTTTATAATTTTCCAAAGTAAATGCACATGGAAAAGTATCCTGCATGATAGAACTTGTTTTTACAAATGACAAATAAAGGATAGCAATAACAGGAAGAATGATCAATAAAATTTGAATCAGCACAATAATGCGGCAGATTACGGACAATATTGTATGTTTTCCTGTGAGCGGCTTTACTTGCACGCTTCGGTCAGAATGAGGAACATCATAGTGCTTGCTATAATATTGAACAAGCAGCATAACCGATAAACTGATCAAAAAGAGAATAACAACTTGTACGGATGCCATTGCCATTTGGTTGTTTGCCTTAGAACGTACAATTTGCGTACTAAGTACTTTAAAACCGCCACCAATAAGATTTGGTGCAGAGAAAGAACTAATTCCAGATGCAAATGTTACAATTACAGAAGAAAGTACGGCTGGTGTGATCACTGGCCAGATAACATCTTTGAAGATATGTAACCAAGATGCTCCCATACTTCTAGCTGCTTCAATGCTGGAATTATCTACATATTTAAGTGCAACATATACATTCAGATAAAAATATACATATTGTGTATAAGTTACAACGAAGACAATAGCGCCAAGACCTTGAAATTGAAATGGAATCCTTTCAAGATGGAATAGATACTGAATTGCCTTTGTGAAAATTCCGCTTTCTCCATAAAGCTGAATAAAGGAAATAACAGTAATAACGCCAGGGATCATCATTGGACTTAACAATAAAATATGAATTAATTTTTTCCACTTACCTGCTAAAAATGTCATATACAGAGCCAACATAATACCTATCGTTCCACAAGTTATAACAGAACAAATACCTAGTATAATCGTATTTTTTATGACTGTTAATTGATTAGGATTTCCCAAATATTCTTGAAATACGTTAAGGGAATAGCCTTGCTCCGTTTTTACTGCTTGAATAAAAGTCTGCAGCATTGGACTGATAATATATCCACAGATCAAAAATAGCAGAATAGCATACCATACAATTCGAAATGGACTGATCGATTTTTTTCTTTTATTCATTGGTTGCTTCCTCTCTATATGCGAATGCTAAATACGCTGATTCACCAATTTTCCAGTTTTTCTTTAGAATTCCCATATTGGTTTCAATTACGCGATAGTAAGTATTCTCAGACTTTACAATATATTCGTAATACATTCCGACAAAATGAACATCTTCAATCGTGACAGCAATCCCATGATCAGCGTTTTCTCTTAGACACATTTGTTCCGGACGAATGAAACGATATTCTTGATTATCTGGAAGTGATATGCCTAATTGTGTGCAGATTGTTGAATCAAAAGTATTGCATGTTCCAACAAAATTAGCGACAAATTCCTGATTTGGATGATTGTATACTTCAGTAGGAGTTCCGTATTGAAGAATATGTCCTTCCTTCATAACTGCGATTCGATCAGAAATGGCAAGCGCTTCTTGTTGGTCGTGAGTAATGAAAAGTGTTGTAATACCAATTTTTTTCTGGATTACTCTGATTTCTTCACGCATTTTTACACGAAGTGCAACGTCTAAATTTGACATTGGTTCATCTAAAAGAAGCATTTGTGGTTCAATTACCAACGCTCTTGCAATTGCAACACGTTGTTGTTGTCCGCCAGATAATTCGTGTATTTTTCTGTTTTGCAACTCTTTTAGACCAGCAAGTTCTATATAATAATCGCATTTGCTTTTGATAAATTCTTTAGATTTTTTTCTGATTTTAAGTCCGTATGCAATATTTTCATACACAGTCATATTTGGAAATAATGCATAGTTTTGAAATACAATTCCCATATTTCGCTTTTCAGGCGGAAGTTTGGTAATATCAGAACCATTGATAAAAACCTGACCTTCTGAGGGATTGATAAAACCTGCTAAGATTCGAAGTAATGTTGTTTTTCCACATCCGGAAGGTCCAAGTAAAGTGAAAAATTCTCCTTCGTGAATGGTAAGCTGAATTGAGTCCAGTACTTTTTCTGAATCATAGCGGTGAGATATATTTTTTAAAATTATATCGTTCATTTTTTCTCCTTTAACGCAAAGAAATAGCGAGGAATCCTCACTATTTCTTCATAAAATGATTAGTTTGATGAAACAACTGTGTTTGCGTCAATGTAATCTGTTTCCCATTTTTCAAGCCATTTAGATTGGTTTTCACTAATAACAGACCAATCAAGTGACATAGGCGCATATCCTGTTTGCATCCATTCTGGAGCATTTGCAAGTGCTGCATCTAAAACAGGCATACGGTTGAATTCATTTGCAACTAATTCTTGACATGAAACACTTCCTACGAAATCAATAAATGCTGCAGCTGCATTAGGATGTGGAGCATTATTGATTGCTGCGATACAGTCTGTGATCGTAATTGCACCACTTGTAGCATCAATGATTTCTAATGGCATGCCGTTTTCTGTTTTATTTGTGATGACATTATCAAGTACGGCGATTGATACAGAAGCTTCACCTTTACCGATTGCTTGGAACATCATACTACCACTGTTGTAGTAATTTTTTGTATTTGCACAAAGTGCTTCAATATAATTCCATGCAGCTTCTTCGTTTTCGTTTGCTGAATAGTAAGAAACTAAAGCAGCGATAGTAGAACGCATTGAAGAAGATAAAGAATCACGGCTAACAATTTGTCCAGCGTATTTTGCATCAGCAAGATCGCTCCAGTCTTGAGGTGCTTCTTCTGCTGTTAATAAATCCGAGTTGTAGAACATTACAACTGGTGTTTTGTATGTTCCGTACCAATATCCATCAGCATCTTTGAAATCATCTGCGATATCATCAGCCCATGATGTTTCTACTGGTGCATAGCAACCTTCTTCTTGAAGAAGCATATAAGTTGCTGTGTCTCCACCAAACATGATGTCTGCTTGTGGGTTGTCTTTTTCAGTGCGAACACGGTCAGCTAATTCACCTTTTAAGTTGATATATTCAACTTCGACACCAGTTTCTTCTGTAAACGCGTCACAAATTACTTCTAACATGTCTTCAGAGTGTGTAGAATAAATTACAAGTGTGTCTTCTAATTCAGTAGTTTCTTTCTTTGTAGTTTCAGTAGTTTCTTCGTCTTTGTTTCCGCAGGCTGCAAGTGAAAATACCATTGCACCAGCAAGTAACATAGCTAAAAGTTTCTTTTTCATAAGGATCCTCCTTGTTATATTTTATATTGTGTACGTAAGCACACCAACGGACGATATTATGACATAAACAAGAAAAAGTGTCCAATTGATATTTATGATAAATAATTATATATATAAAAAATCTATATAATACAAGCTGCAATATACATACAAATTAATAATAGACCGAAGATTTTGAATATGATAGACTATAGGCATAATAAAGAAAAGGTGGAACCTATTTTGAAAAAATACATTGGTTTAGAGGAAATGAGCAATGGAAATTGTGCAAGTGTTTTAGAAGTCATTCGCAATTGTGGAGAGGTATCCCGCAAACAAATCTCAGATATTACAGGACTGAGCTGGGGTGGGATGACAAAGATTGTGAACAAGCTGTTTGAACATGGCTATATTGTGGAAGATAAAAGTGAAAATGCAACAGGGATTGGACGTATTCCTAATGTGATTCGGATCAATAGACATCAAAATGTTGTTATTGGATTGGATATTAACCGTATGGGATTTCGCGCATATGTGATGAATCTGGCTGGCGATATTCTGGAAGAGTATGCAGAAGAAGAATCTTATGATAGGAAGGAAATTTTGCTTCAAGCAATTTTAAGATTTATAAGACAAGCAGTAGAGGAGCATAAAGAAAAAAAGATTCTTGCCATAGGTATTGCGATGCAGGGAATCCTAGATGTGGAACATGGTATTTCTATGAAATTCCCACGTTGCCCGGATTGGAAGGATGTTCCTGTTAAGGAAATCTTGGAGCGTGAATTTGGCGTAGATGTATTTGTAGAACATGATCCGAATTGTATGCTATATGCAGTTATGAATGAAGAGGAAAGTGAAAATATCATGTTATTACGTTTGGATAGCAGCGTAGGTATGGCTGTATCAATTAATGGAACGATTTTACGTGGCAATGGATTGTTGGAAGTAGCGCATAGTATTGTCGTTCCTGATGGGAAAGTATGTCGTTGTGGACAACGAGGTTGCTTGGAGACGTATATATCTTCTTGCCTTGTGAAAGGAAAATTACAAGAAGGATCGTTACCGGATATGATAACGCCAATGGCGATTTTTATGAACAATATGGTGCAGATGTTCCATTTGGAAAAAATTGTATTAACAGGTCGATTGATTGATTATCATAAGCAATTTGAAAATGATTTGATGGAACAATTTAGAAAATATTGTAACAAAGAAGTGGGGATTGAATTTGTAGAAGAAGCGGAACATGCGGTGCATGGGGCGGCACTGATTGCAGTGCAAGGTGCAATGAAAAAATTGAAATTATAAATGAAGAGGCATAACTCAAAATCTTAGAGATGAGTTGTGCCTCTTTTCTTGCTTTTTTGGATTATATTTTGTATATTTAGGTTAAGAGCAAAAAGCGTAATAAAAATAAAAAGAAAGGAGAATTTATTATGCGAAAATTTTTATCTGGTTTCCTTGCAATGCTTTTGGTAGTGACAACGATTTCATTACCAGTTCATGCAGAAGAAACTACAAAATCGGATGACATCGTAATCCTCTATACGAATGACGTCCACACTTATATTGACGGCGGTTTGAGCTATGATACGATCGCTGGATTAAAAACATATCTCGAAGGAATGTACAATAATGTACTCCTCGTAGATGCAGGGGATCATATTCAAGGAACTGCTTATGGTTCAATGGATAAAGGGGAAACCATTATCAAACTAATGAATGCCGCAGAGTATGATCTTGCAACATTAGGAAACCATGAATTTGATTATGGAATGGAAGGAAGAATCAATGTAACAGACAGTTGGTCTGAATTCGATTATGTTTCTTGTAACTTCTATAAAGAATCAAATGGAGTGCGTGGTGACAATGTATTACCAAGTTACAAAATATTCCAATTAGGTGATGAAAAAGTAGCTTTTGTAGGTATTACAACTCCAGAATCATTTACAAAATCTACACCTTCTTATTTCCAAGATGATGCTGGAAATTATATTTACGGCATTGCAGGTGGAACAGACGGAGAAGCACTTTATACTGACGTACAAAAAGCAATTGATGAAGCAAAAGCAGATGGTGCTACAAAGGTTATCGCACTTGGACATTTAGGAGATGACTTATCTTCTGTGCCATGGACAAGTGAAGAAACAATCAGCAATACAACGGGTCTTGATGCATTTATTGATGGACATTCCCATTCTACAGTAGAAGGTAAGGAAGTTGCAGATGAAGCAGGCGATTCTGTTTTACTTACACAAACTGGAGAATATTTTAATGCGATTGGTATGATGGTAATTGATTCAGAAACAGATAAGATTACTACAGAATTATTAAGCGCAGAAAATGGATTGATTACTGCATCTACAAGTAATGCAGATGTCAAAGCGATCCAAGATGCTTGGATTAATAAAATTGAGAAAGAACTAGGACAAAAGATTGGTACTGCAGAAGTAACATTGAATAATTATGATGCAGACGGAATCCGTTTAGTTCGTTCACAAGAAACAAACTCTGGTTCTTTTGCAGCAGATGCACTATATTATTTATTTGATGATATGGATCTAGACGTAGATGTAGCTATCATGAATGGTGGCGGAGTGCGTAACAAAGCGGTTACTGGCGAAATGACTTATAAGACTTGCAAAGATATTCATACATTTGGTAATGTAGCATGTCTACAAGAAATAACAGGACAACAACTTTTAGATGCATTAGAATTTGGTGCACGTTTAGCTCCAACAGTAGAAGTGGGTGGTTTCTTACAAGTAGCAGGTGTTAGATACGAAGTTGATACCAATATAGAATCCACAGTTCAAATGGACGATAAAAGTGTATGGATTGGTGGACCAACAGGCGAATATCGTGTGAAGAACGTGAAAGTCTACAATAAAGAAACAAATACATACGATGACTTAGATTTAAGCAAAACATATAGACTTGCAGGCTATAATTATACATTACGTGACTTGGGTGATGGTTTTGCAATGTTTGATGGTGCAGTAAATGTAGTTGATTATGTTATGACAGACTATATGGTACTTGCTAATTATGTAAAAGCATTTGAAAACGCTACAATCAAAGCTACAAATAGCCCATTAAATCAAAAATATTCTGGTTTAAATATCAATTACGAAAATGTAACAGGTGATGGCCGCATTACAGTAATTGAATCAGAAGCAAAATGGGATGGAAAGATTACAATTGGTTCTCTTGAAAACAACGTATACTTTACAAAATATGGTAATGTTTATACAGATTGTTCTGCTGAAAACTTTACAAACGATCTAGGTCTTACATGGGGAGACCTTGCAACTGTAAAATTCCTTGGTCAAGAATTAACACTTCCAGTTGTGCCAACATATTCTTACGTGGATAGTGGAAATGCTGCAATTATTCTTGAAAAGACAGAAACAGGTGTAGCAACAGGATTCGTTTCGCTTGCTATCAATATGGGCAATTTTGCTGAAACATATGGTCTTGCTGTAAAGAAAACAGATGAAAGCGGAAACTGGTATTGGGAAGCATGTGAAGGTGTAAGTTATCCAGTAGATGTAACTTTTGAACTAGCAGAAAAAGAAGGTTATATGGCAGAATACATTCTCCATGATTTGACACGTACAAATAATCGTGAAGATTATGCTGCACTTACAGATAAAGAATTTGCAAACTTCCGTGAAGTCACAACAACAGGAATAGCTGACAATGTTCTTTATCGTACATCATCTCCAATTAATCCTGAATTAGGACGAAATACATATGCAGATGCTGCTATAAAAGAAGCAGGTGTAACAGTGATCATGAACCTAGCAGATGATCAAGAATCTGCAGAAGCATATGAAGGATTTTCAGATTCATACTATTCTAAACAAAAGGTGATCTATCTAAATCTTGGAGTAGATTTTGAAGCAGCTGACTTTAAAGCAGGACTTGCTAAAGGTTTACGCTTCTTCGCTGAAAACGAAGGTGTTTATGCAGTTCATTGTACAGAAGGCAAAGACCGTTGTGGATTTGTAAGTGCATTATTAGAATGCTTTACAGGTGCAACTTATGAAGAAGTAGTAGCAGATTATATGGTAACTTACTACAATTACTATGGTGTAGAAAAAGGTACAGAAAAATATAATGCAATTGCACAAAGCAATATTATTAAGACACTTCAAAATGCATTCGATGTAGAAGATTTATCAAGTGCTGATTTGGCAAAAGAAGCAGCAGAATATATGAAGTCGCTTGGATTAAATGATGCAGAAATTGCAAAATTAAAAGCAAATCTTTGCAAGGTGACATCAAATGGTTCTTCAAATGATGCTTCAAACAATAACTCAAATAGTAACTTAAATAGTGGTTCAGACAAAAAAGATGTACCAGCTACAGGTGACAATGGAAGTATTACGTATGTGATGCTTGGTATGGCAGCAATTATGTGTATGGCTGTGGCAGTTGAAAGTAAAAAACAGAATCAATAAGAAACCCAATAAATAACAATAGAGCTTCCTTCGGGAGGCTCTATTGCTGTTTTAAATTAGTTTTTAGAAATCAGATAACGTTCACCAGGGACAAACATATGGAATTTGAGAAGAGGATTCATATGATACAAAATATCTACAAAATGAGCGGGATTAACGGTATTGCAAGAATAAAGATCATAATGCATTGGAATGATCATGCCAGCATTTGTTTCTGTTGCAAGAACTACTGCTTCCTCGCAAGTCATATTTCCAATGATGTCTTGTACATAACGTTTTACAAAACTGCGTCCGTTTACAGGAACCATAAGCACGTCTATATCCATCAAACGTTCTTTTAATCCTTCATAGACACAACAATCTCCAGCATGAAAAATGGAAAGATCATTAAGAAGTATTTTGTACCCTAATTCTGCATAATTTCCATTTTTATCTGGATGTAGTTCTTCGTGAGCTGCTGGAACAGGCAAGATATTACATCCATCCAATTCGAGAAGCTCATCGGCAACAGCGCCAATCAGATTACTTTTTGGAATGCCGTAAGAAAGAATGGTGTCTGTAATTGGTTTTGGGACAATGAATGTAGCATGGGGATTCACCTTAGCTAGTTCTGCAAGTGTCCATGGATCAGCATGGTCATAATGAGCATGAGTACAGAGTACATAGTCAATAAAATCCAATTCTTTGGCAGTAATAGGTGCAGGATAATTTCGCTCCCAATGAACGCAATCTGTACAACAATTTTGATCTACATAGTCAGAAAGATATGGATCAATTAAAATGTACTTGTCTTGATGCTTGATCAAATAACCTTCCTGACCAAGATAAAAGAGTGCAGTTTGTTGATTTGTGAGTGTAGTGTTTTGAATAAAATCTTTGTTCATATACAAATCCTCCCGATTCATAGTAGTTCCTGTATTGACATTATATCACTGCGTGATATAATAGAGTCAACTTAATATAAAATTATTGTATCGCACTGTGATATTATATGCAAGAAAAATAAGGAGGTTTTATATGAAGGCAGTAGTAATTCATGAACCAGGAAAAATATCTTTAGAAGAAGTACAGATACCTGAACCAGAACCTGGATTTGTACGTGTGAAAGTGAAGGCAGCAGCAATTTGTGCAACGGATATAGAAGTATTAGATGGAAATATTCCAGCAAATTATCCTTTGACTCCAGGACACGAATGGAGTGGCATCGTGGATGCAGTTGGAAGTGAGGAAGATAGCCATTGGCTTGGAAAAAGAGTAATCGGAAGCAGTGATGTAGTTTGTCTGAAATGTGATGCTTGTAGAAGCGGAAATTGGAGATATTGCAAAGACTTTGAAGAAATAGGTTTTCGTCGCAATGGGGCATATGCGGAATATTTTATTGCACCGGCATATGGCTTGTGTGAACTTCCAAAACAAGTGTCGTTTGTACAGGGAGCCTTCTGTGAACCTCTCGGCGTAGCACTTGGTACCTTAGAAAAAGCAGGTGCGAAATTTGGAGATACCTGTTTGATCATCGGAGCTGGTTCTATTGGTCTTTGCATGTTAGCAGCAGCAAAAGCAATGGGACTTAAAAAAATTGTAGTTGCTGCAACTACAGATAAGCGTTTGGGCGTTGCCAGTAGGATGGGAGCTTACAGAACAATTGCAACAAAGGAAAATGATCTGGTAGAAGAAATGGAAAAAATCCATCCAAATGGAACCGATATTGTAATTGATGCAACTGGTATAGAAGTTTGTATCCAACAAGCGTTGAAGATTGCCCGTAAAGGAGGAACCGTAGCTCTTGCTGGATACGGTCGTGGAAAAATGATGAATATTCGCATTGACGATATTCATGTGAAGAATCTTCGCGTGGTGGGAGCAGGAAATAACTGGAATCAACATAAAAAAGCAGTGACTATGATGGCATATGGACAAGTAAATATTGAACACTTTGCTACGAATATAATTTCAATCGAAGAATATGAACATGGTTTAGAACTAGCAAGAACACGTCCAACAGGATTTTTGAAGGCGGTTTTTACTTATGAGTAAAAGCGTAGTAGGAATTGATCTTGGTACTTCGTCTGTAAAAGTTGTACAAAGATACATAGATGGAACGATTCTTAAAGTACGTGAAGTTTATGAAGAAATTAGTCCGAAAGCATGGTGGAAGGCGATATGCAAAGCACTCTCGCAGATCAATCTGGAAGAAATAGATGGAATTGGTTTGTCGTCTCAGGTAGGAACCTATATTGTAGATGATATTCATGTGATTGGATGGAATGCGGCGATTGGAGCAGAGGAATTAACTGCAATAAAAAAGCATTATGATACAGAATGCTTTTTGCAAGAAATTTCTATGCCACATCCCAACATTATTTCTTATCCAATTCCAAGGCTCAAATATGTGAAGCATGCATATCCTGATTTTCAAAAAGTAGGAATGCCAAAAGATTTTATTTGTCAGCAGCTTACGGGAAATTGGGTGACGGATCCATATTCATGGCGTGGGCTGGCAAATCTGGAAAAGAAAGCGTATAGCCAGTATTTCTTGAAAGAGCTTGGTGTTTGTGAAGAGCAACTTCCGAAGATGATTGATTTCACAGAAATTGCAGGTTATACGAAAGAGATTTCTCTGGAAGGATGCAAATTGCCAAAAGGGATTCCAGTGTATGTTGGACTAAATGATTACTATGCTGGACTTTTAGGAATGGGAATTCATAAGGCTGGTGATATGTTTGATATTTCTGGTACAAGTGAACATCTAGGAATTTTGGAAAAGAAAGTGAATATTGCAACGGAAATGGTGAGTGGGCCTTACCTTCAGGAACAGGTACATTATGGAGTGACTGCATCCAGTGGTGCTTCGTTGAAATATGGACTTGAGTTGTATAAATGTGATGAATTGGATCTAGCAAAAATACAGGAAAAACATCCACCAATCTTTTTGCCATATTTGAACGGGGAACGAGCACCAATCTGGGATGCAGATGCAAGAGGAATGTTCTTTGGGATCCAAGGAGATTGCTCCAAAGAAGAAATGTATTATGCAGTTATGGAAGGGGTAGCATTTAGCCTTTATCATATTTATGAAAAAATGGGAAAACCACCTGCAAACCAGATGAAGGTAGCTGGTGGAGCAGCGGTGTCTACTGTTCTAAATCAACTGAAAGCGGAATTGTTTGGAATTCCAGTAGCTGTTTTGGAAGAAAGTGATACATCAGCGTTAGGCGCGGTTATGATTGCACTGCTTGGACAGGGGATTTATGCAACTATAGATGAAACAGCCGAAGCAGGGTGTAAAATAAAAGAAATAATAGAACCGACAGGAAAGTATAAAGAATGGTTGAAAAAACGGTTTGCTATTTATAAAGAACTTTATCCAGCAGTAAAAATGCAATATCAAAAATTAAAGGAGATAGAACAATGAAATGTGTAATTTTGGGAGCAGGTAAGATTGCCAGAGGATTTGTGGGGCACTTATTATATTTAAGTGAAATTCCATTCACATTTGTAGAAAAATTCGATGGACTTGTTGATCTGATCAATGAGCGCGGGCAATATACTGTAAATATTCTCGGAAATAGTGAAAAAAATTGCGTGGTAAAAGGTGTAAACGCAATTGCATTTTCTGACACAGAAGCGGTAGCAGAAGCAATTGCAGATGCAGATGCAGTATTTACTTCTGTAGGCGGGAAAAATTTAGGTGATCTGGTACCACTTTTAACAGCAGGAATTGAAAAAAAAGCTTCAAAAGGTGGCTACCTAAATGTAGTAACTTGTGAAAACTGGAAGAAACCAGCGGATTTACTTCGAAATGGGATTGAAGAAATAATTTCTCAAGAAGCAAGAGAATATCTGGAAAAACATGTTGGGATTACAGAAGCGGTAATCATGCGTTCTGGAATTGAATCTAGCAAAGAATTGTTAGAGCAAGATCCATTGATCGTGAATGTACAAGATTTTTGGAAATTTCCAGTTGATGCATCACGCTTAGCAGGTCCACTTCCAGATATTATGGGATTAGAACTTGTGGAAGAATTTACAGGCTTTCTAGAAAGAAAATTCTATACATATAATGCTGCAAATGGAACTACTTCTTACCTTGGTGCATTGCTCGGATTTGAAAAGATTGCAGATGCTGCCCACGATGAGAGAATCCTAAAGATTTTAGATGGAGTATATCAGGAAACAGCACAAGCATTATCTAAAAAACATCAATTTCCACTGGAAGAACAGCTTGCATTCACACTAACATCAAAGAAAAAATTGCAAGATTATACAATTGTAGACTTTATTGAACGTAATGCTCGTGATCCACTAAGAAAACTTGGAAAAGATGACCGTTTGGTAGGATCTGCACGACTTGTATTAGAATATGGAATCCAGCCTCATAATCTATGTATTGCTATTGCAGCAGCAATGTATTATGTAAGCCCTGGCGATCCATTTGCAGAGGAACTAGTGCGTATGAGAAAAGAAGAAGGCATTGATGCTATTTTGAAAAATGTTTGTGAGTTGGAACCAGATGGGACACTTGGAACGTTGATCAAAGAAAAAATTGCATTATTAAAAGAATGGGGATGGATCAATGAGTAAAATTGTTGTAATTGGAGCAGGAAAGACAGGTCGTGGATTTATTGCGAGACTTCTGCAAGAAGAAGGAAATGAAGTTGTTTTTATTGATAAAGATACAGAATTGGTAGAGCAGTTGAATGCAAAAAAATCATACCAGATTCGTTTCTTCGGAGATGTGAGAGAACCATATCAAGTAAATAACTTCACTGCATATACATGGGAAAATGCAGAATTAGAAGATGCAGAATTAATTTTTGTGTCAGTAGGAGGACAAAATCTTCCAGAAGTAGGTGCACAGTTAGCAAAACGATTAAGTGATAACAAACATTACTATATCATCACTGCAGAAAATGCATCGAAACCTTCTGCCACATTAAAAGAGGCAATTGGGCAAGAAAATATTTCTGTTAGTGAATCGACCGTATTTTGTACAACGATCGAAGATGGCGAATTAGATATTCATTCAGAAAATTATCCATATTTACAATGCAACGCACAACTTCTTGATGGATATGTGCCAGATGCAAAGACGATCAAACCAATTGATCATTTCTCAAACTTTTTAACTAGA
The DNA here is from genome assembly GCA_964440185.1 of uncultured Faecalimonas sp. Lineage (GTDB taxonomy): Bacteria > Bacillota > Clostridia > Lachnospirales > Lachnospiraceae > Faecalimonas. The sequence continues at coordinate 15,108 of CAYTRJ010000025.1, forward strand.
AAGTTATATACCTACAATGCGGCAAGTTGTGTAATTGCATATCTTGGCTGGGTAAAAGGATATACAAACTATGCAGATGCTGCAAATGATGAAGAAATACTACAATTATTAGATGAAAATTATGCAGTAACCAATAAGGTACTTTGTGCAGAATTTGGGTATGACGAAGCAGATCAAGCAGAATTTGCAGCATTGTCGAAGGCAAAATTCTGTGACCGCACAATTGTGGATACAGTAGCACGAAATGCGAGAGATCCACAACGAAAATTAGGGGCAGAAGAGCGTATCATTGGTCCAATTAAGCTGCTCTATAAGTATGGAGAAAATGCCTCTGTTTTGGAAAAGACAGCAGCGGCAGCAGTTTTATATGATACTGGGGAACCACAACAGATTTTAACAGAAATTTGCGGTTTGAATGAAGATGAAATCATTTTCAAAAACATTATGAATTATGTAGAAGAATTGAAACTGAAAGAAAAATAGGGTAGAATAAGAACAATAAGGCATATCAGAAATGATATGCTTTTTGTTTTGAGATAAGGTTGGAATCAGTAGGATATGGAAAAAATGAAAGAAAATTACACCTATATGGTAGAGTGCAAAGATGGTTCTTACTATACAGGCTGGACAAACCACTTAGAAAAACGCATTCAGGACCATAACAATGGAAAAGGTGCTAAATATACAAAGGCAAAAAGACCGGTTACACTTGTGTATTATGAAACATTTGCTACGAAAGAAGAAGCAATGAAGCGAGAATACGCAATTAAGCAAATGAATCGAAAAGAGAAAGAAGCATTGATTCAGAAAAAGGGAGTGTAGGAAAATGAAATTATTTCATATATCAGATCTGCATATTGGTAAACAATTGCATTTGCATGACATGGCAAACATCCAGAGAAAAATGCTCCACCAAATAGTAGAGCATGCTAAAAGAGAACGTCCAGATGGGATTTTAATTGCAGGAGATATTTACGATAAGTCAGCACCGTCAGGGGAAGCATTTGCTATATTTGACGAATTTTTAAAAGAAGTAAATGAGCTGAACCCACAAATTCCAGTCTTTTTAATTGCTGGGAATCATGATAGCCAACTGCGCTTACAGTATGCGAGCCGTTTTTTGGAAAAAGAAAAAATCTATATTTCCGCAATGCCTCCACAATCGGAAGAGGAATGGTTGAAAAAGATTACGTTGGAAGATACATATGGACCGGTGCATATTTATTTGCTGCCATTTGTAAAACCATCAGATGGAAAAAATTTCTTCCGAGAAGAAAAGGAGATTCGGACATATGATGATGCTGTTGCTGCATTTTTGGAAAGAGAACAGATTGATACCAGAGAACGAAATGTGTTAGTGGCACATCAATTCTTTACCAGTGGAGCAGTCGAGCCGGAAAGGCGAGAATCTGAGATGCGTTATATTTCAGTAGGTGGAATTGAGAATGTAAGTACAAGACATGTGGAAGATTTTGATTATGTAGCGTTGGGACATATTCACACTTGTCAGAAAATAGGACACCCATATATTCGTTATAGTGGAACGCCTTTAAAATATTCTGTCAGTGAGGCGAATGATCAAAAAGGGATTACAGTGGTTACTCTTTTGGAAAAGGGAAAAGAAGCGAAAATAGAGTTTATACCACTTATGATGGAACCAGATGTGAAAAAAATTAAAGGAACTTTGGCAGAAGTGATTGAAATGTATGATGAAAAATTAAGGGAAGATTATGTCAGCATTACACTTACCAATGAAGAAATGTTGTTCCGCCCGAAAGATCGATTACAGGAATTTTATCATCATATTTTAGAAGTGAATTTTGAAAACCGTCGTACAAAAGCATTGCTGCAGAAGGAAGTAGTAGACGTGACGCAAGAAAATCCATTAGAGTTGTTTGCTGACTTTTACCAAGATATGAATGGACAGCCAATGAGTGAGGCGGAAGAGAGAGTAATAAAAGAAATTTTAGAGAACTTAGGATAGGAGTAAAGATGCGACCAATTTATTTGAAAATGAAAGCTTTTGGCTCATATAAAGATGAATATATTGATTTTTCAGGGCTCCAACAAGGAATTTTTCTTATTACGGGAGACACTGGTGCAGGAAAAACAACCATTTTCGATGCGATAACATTTGCGCTATATGGTGCATCAAGTGGTGGAAAACGAGATGGAAAAATGATGGTCAGTCAATATGCTGAGCCAAATGAATTTACTGAAGTCGAATATTGCTTTTTGTATG
>CAYTRJ010000026.1:0-17268 GCA_964440185.1 uncultured Faecalimonas sp.
ACTGGGAAATTTCCAGTGCATTTGCATGTAGGAATCTATATTTACCCAAATGGTGAGGAGGTTAGCGTGAACCCTTATTGGGCTCTTCGTTATTTAGAAAAATATAAGATTTCATTTGCATACTGATACAGGATTTTCTATGGTGCGACACAGAAAATTATGTTATACTTAAACATAATGCTATTATGGAGGAAAATATATGAATTTACCAATTGCATTTGTAGAGAAAATGAAAGATCTCTTAGGAAAAGAGTTCGATGACTATATAAAATGTTATGAAGAACAAAGATTATACGGATTACGTGTCAATACAAAAAAAATCAGTGTAGAAGAATTTAAAAAGATTTGTCCATTTGAGATCACGCCAATTCCTTGGATTGAAAATGGATTTTACTATGATGGGGATCATGTACAAGCTGCAAAGCATCCTTACTATTTTGCAGGACTTTATTATTTGCAGGAACCAAGTGCGATGACACCAGCAAATCGCCTTCCGATTGAACCGGGAGACAAAGTGCTTGATGTATGTGCGGCACCAGGGGGAAAAGCAACAGAACTAGGGGCAAAATTACAAGGAGAAGGAGTTCTGATGGCAAATGATATCAGTAATTCCAGAGCGAAAGGTCTTTTGAAAAATATTGAAGTATTTGGAATTGGAAATGTACTGGTACTTAGTGAAGAGCCTGGAAAATTAGAAGATTATTTCCCAGAATATTTTGATAAGATTTTAATTGATGCACCATGTTCAGGAGAAGGAATGTTCCGTAAAGATAAGAAAATGGTAAAAGCCTGGGAAGAACATGGTCCAGAATTTTTTGCAAAGATACAAAGAAGCATTGTGACACAGGCTGCAAGGATGCTAAAACCAGGTGGTATGATCCTTTATTCAACATGTACATTTGATCCAGAAGAAAATGAAGGAACGATTGAACATTTATTAAAGGAATATCCAGAATTTGTGATTAAAGAGATCATTCCATACGAAGGGTTTGCCAGTGGAAAACCAGAAGTCACAGAATCGAAATCAGAAGAATTTTGTAAGACAGTTCGTATCTGGCCACATAAGATGCATGGTGAAGGACATTATCTTGCGTTGTTACAAAAGGGAGAAAGACAAGAAACACCAGAAGAAAAGAAACCCAAAGTACGTGCAAAGAAGGTCCCAGAGGAAATTTTGGAATTCTTCAAAGATGTGGATTGGGAAATGGACTGGAATCGACTTGAAATCTATAGCGAGAAAGTGTATTACATGCCAGAAGGAATTCCAGATGTAAAGGGAATTCGATTCTTGCGTACTGGATTGTATTTGGGAGATCTGAAGAAAAACCGTTTTGAACCAAGCCAGTCACTTGCTATGTGTTTGAAAAAAGAAGAATATAAACATTTAGTTAATCTTTCAGTAGAGGATGAGCGTGTTATCAAATACTTAAAAGGGGAAACCATTGAAGTGGATGCCCTTGTTTCGCACAAGGCAAAAGGATGGCATTTACTTTTGGTGGATGGATATCCTCTTGGCTGGGGCAAACTTGCCAACGGTACTTTAAAAAATAAGTATTTGCCAGGATGGAGATGGATGTCATAATGATACGTTTAGACAAATATTTAGCAGATATGGGTGTTGGCACACGTACGGAAGTAAAGAAATATATTCGCCAAGGAAAAGTAATGGTAGATGAAATAGTAGTGAAGATGCCAGAAAGCAAAATTGATGAAACAAAGCAGAAGGTCACTTGTGCTGGAAAGTCCATTTCTTATGAGATATTTGAATATTATATGTTACATAAACCGGCAGGATATGTCTCGGCGACAACAGATGCTAGGGATAAAACAGTTCTGGATCTGATTGATACCAAAAAGCGAAAAGATTTGTTTCCTGTGGGAAGACTGGATAAAGATACAGAAGGATTACTATTGATTACCAATGATGGAGAATTAGCACACCGTTTGCTGGCTCCTAAGAAACATGTGGATAAAGTATACTATGCAAAAGTCGATGGTATCGTAACCGAAGAAGATGTAAAAGCGTTTGCAGAAGGACTTTTTATTGGAAATGATGAGACTGCAAAACCATCTCAACTTCGTATTTTAGTATCAGATCAAATTTCGGAGATTGAATTAACCATTCAAGAAGGAAAATTTCATCAGGTGAAACGCATGTTTGAAGCCGTAGACAAAAAGGTGATTTATCTTAAGCGACTTTCTATGGGAAGTTTACAATTAGATGAATCCTTAGGATTGGGTGAATATAGAGCACTTACAGAGGAGGAATTGAAGGCATTATGTTAAAAGAGATTGATGCTGTTATTTTCGATATTGATGGAACTTTAATTGATTCGATGTGGATCTGGTCTAATATCGATGATTTGTTTTTAGAAAAGTACAATTTAACAGAACCAGAAAATTTCCATAAAGGAATGGAAGGAAAAAGTTATTCGGAGACTGCAGAATATTTTCTTGAAATTTTTCCAGAATTAACGCATACAAGAGAAGAATTAGAAGCAGAATGGTTCCAAATGGCATTTGATATTTATACAAAAGAGATTGCCTTAAAACAAGGAGCATATGACTTCATTCAAAAGCTTCATGCAGATGGAGTAAAACTTGGAATTGCTACAAGTAATGATAGAACATTGGCAGAAGGAGCACTTGCCAATAATAAAGTGCTGGAATATTTCCACTCGATTTGGACATCTGGAGAAGTAAATGCAGGAAAACCATCACCTGCTGTTTACTTAAAGGTAGCAGAGGAACTACAAGTGGATCCAGCAAGATGCCTTGTGTTTGAGGATGTTCCAAATGGGATTTTAGCAGGGAAAAATGCAGGTATGAAAGTATGTGCGATAGATGATCTGTTTTCACGCAACCAAGAAGAATTGAAACGTGAATTGGCAGATTATTATATTCAAAATTATGATGATATAAAAAATAAAACCTATGAGGTACTTTAAATGGAAAAAGGATTTTTACCGATTTGTAAACAAGATATGTTAGATCAAGGACTGAATCAGTTGGATTTTGTCTTTATCACAGGAGATGCGTATGTAGACCACCCGTCCTTTGCTCATGCAATTATTTCTCGTATTTTAGAATCGCATGGATATACGGTTGGGATTATTTCGCAACCTGATTGGAAAAAGAAAGAAAGTATTGCAGAATATGGAGAACCAAGATTAGGTTTTCTTGTTTCAGGTGGAAACATGGATTCTATGGTGAATCATTATTCTGTTTCAAAAAAGCGACGTCAGACAGATGCGTTTACACCTGGTGGGGAAATGGGAAAACGTCCAGATTACGCCACAACAGTATATTGCAATCTGATTCGTCAAACATATAAAAAGACACCTATTATCATTGGCGGAATTGAAGCGAGTTTGCGAAGAATGGCGCATTATGATTATTGGTCAAATAAATTAAAACGTTCTATTTTACTAGACTCAGGAGCGGATCTTATTTCTTATGGAATGGGAGAACGTTCTATTGTAGAGATTGCAGATGCACTTGACAGTGGTCTTGCTATTGAAGATATTACATACATTGATGGAACTGTATGCAAAGTAAAATCGCTAGATAGTGTATATGATCCACTTATCCTAGAATCATGGGATGAACTGAAAGCTGATAAATTAAACTATGCAAGAAGTTTTTATAAACAATATATCAATACAGACCCATTTACAGCAAAACGATTGGTAGAGCCATATTCGGAGCATTTGTATATAGTACAGAATCCACCAGCAAAGCCATTATCACAATCAGAAATGGATCGTGTATATAGCTTGCCTTATATGAGAACTTATCACCCTTCCTATGAAGCGCTTGGTGGAGTTCCAGCAATTGAAGAGGTAAAATATAGTTTGATCAGCAACCGAGGATGTTTCGGAGGTTGTAGCTTTTGTGCGCTTACGTTCCATCAAGGAAGAATCATTCAGACAAGAAGCCATGAATCTTTGATCGAAGAAGCAAAAAAATTTATTTGGGATAAAGATTTTAAAGGGTATATTCATGATGTAGGTGGTCCAACAGCAAACTTTAGAGCACCTGCTTGCGAAAAGCAATTAACAAAAGGTGTTTGTCAAAACAGACAATGTTTGTTCCCAACGCCATGTAAGAACATGAAAGTAGATCATAAAGACTATCTCAAATTGCTTCGCAAGTTAAGAGAGCTTCCAAATGTAAAAAAAGTATTTATTCGTTCTGGAATTCGTTTTGATTATCTGATTGCAGATAAAGATGATAGCTTTTTCCAAGAACTTTGTGAACATCATGTAAGTGGTCAGCTGAAGGTAGCACCAGAGCATGTGTCAGATCCTGTACTTAAAATGATGGGGAAACCGGAAAATTCTGTTTACCAGACATTTACTAAGAAATATAAACAGATCAATGAAAAATTAGGAAAAAAACAATTTCTAGTACCATATCTGATGTCTTCGCATCCAGGTTCTACGATGAAAGAAGCAGTAGAACTCGCAGAATATTTGAGAGATTTAGGCTATATGCCAGAACAGGTACAAGATTTTTATCCAACACCGTCGACAATTTCTACTTGTATGTATTATACAGGTGTAGATCCTCGTACGATGCAACCAGTGTATGTGCCTAAAAATCCACATGAAAAGGCAATGCAAAGGGCATTGATCCAATATCGTAATCCAAAGAATTATGATCTGGTAATGGAAGCACTTCGCGTAGCAGATCGTATGGATCTAGTTGGATTTGACAAGCATTGTTTGATCAGACCAAGACAGAATTCAAAAAAACAAGGGGCAGGAAAGTCACCTGTTAAAAAGGACAAGCCAAAGACAAAAACAAAACGCATTCGCAATGTGCATAAAAAGAAAGCGAAATAAAAAATGAAAATTGCAATTGTAACAGGAGCTTCTTCTGGAATGGGAAGAGAGTTTGTAAAACAGATAGAAAACTTTTACCAAGATTTAGATGAAATATGGGTAATTGCAAGAAGAAAAGAACGTTTGAAAGAATTACAATCTTTTTGCAAATGTTTTGTTAGGATCATAGAGGGGGATCTGCAAACAAATATGTTCTATTTAGAAATGGAACAGCTTTTAGCAGCTAATAAACCAGAAATTTGTATGCTGGTGAATGCTGCCGGATTTGGAAAAAGTGGTGAAGCAACAAAAATTTCAGTAACAGACCAGTGCGATATGGTTACATTGAATTGTAAAGCATTGACACATATGACAATGCTTTGCATTCCTTACATGAAACGAGAAAGTCATATTGTGAATCTGGCTTCGGCAGCAGCATTTTGTCCACAACCAGGCTTTAGTGTGTACGCAGCAACTAAATCCTATGTTTTGAGTTTTTCGAGAAGTTTGCGTGCAGAAGTACAGGATATGGGAATTTATGTTACAGCAGTATGCCCTGGTCCAGTGAATACGGAATTTTTTGAAATATCTGGAAAGATGGAAGAAGGCTCCATGAAAGCAGCAGTTATGGTTCAGGCAGAAGATGTTGTTAGAAAGGCCCTTCAAGATGTGAAGCGTAATAAGGAATTATCGGTTTACGGAATAGCTATGAAATGTGCATGCTGGGCAGCTAAGCTTTTACCTCACCGCTTTTTAGTACAGATAATGAAGAAATTTATGTAAATTGAGGTTTTGGAGTATGAAAATTGAAAAAGGGAAACCAGGATATTTAAAAAGAAAACGAAACTATGTAATAGGAAAGACTGTTTTGGAATTTGGAATAGTCATTGCTTTATTGATTTTGGGGATTGTTCAAACAGGAGACCGATTAAATATGCTGACAATTGTTGCAGTATTAGGATGTCTCCCGGCATCAAAGGCACTTGTGGAACTCATTATGTTGATTCCACATAAGACAATTCCAGTAGAAATGGCAGAAGAAATTGCAGCGAAAACGGAAAATATTACCATGGCATATGACTTGGTGTTTACAAGTGAAAAACATATTATGCCAGTTGAATCTATTGCAATTTCAGAACATACAATCTGCGGATATACGTCAAGTGATAAAGTAGATACTGCATTTGCAGGAAAACATATCAAACGCATCTTGACAGAAAATGGATATGGCAAAGTATCTGTTAAGATATTTGATAGTTATTCAGCATTTATAACAAGAGCAGAGGGAATGAACAATATTGCATCAGTGGAAAAGGCGGATACAAAAAAATTAGAACAAGGTATTTGCCGCGTATTATTAAATATCTCTTTATAATGGAGGCATTATGCAGGAAATTATTGTTACAGCAAATGAAGCTGGTCAACGTTTTGATAAATTGCTTGCGAAATACTTAAATGAAGCACCAAAGAGCTTTTTATATAAGATGCTTCGCAAGAAGAATATTGTGCTGAATGGGAAAAAGGCAACAGGAAATGAAAAATTAGCAGTAGGAGACTCTGTAAAATTATTTTTAGCAGATGAGACTATTGAAAAATTTTCAAAAGTATCGTTTGTCCAAACAAAAACAAAGTTGGATATTATTTACGAAGATGAACATATTCTTTTGCTTAACAAACCAGTTGGCATGTTATCACAAAAAGCAGAGGCAAAGGATGAGTCATTGGTAGAACATATTATTTCATATATGCTAGATACAAATCAGCTTACCAAAGAAGATCTGCGCAAATTCAAACCATCTATATGTAACCGTTTAGACAGAAATACAAGTGGTCTGGTTGTTGCGGGAAAAAGTCTTTTTGGTCTTCAAAAAATGGCTGAATTATTCAAAGAACGTAATATGAAGAAGTTCTATCGATGCCTTGTGTCAGGAAAAATAACAGAAAGCCAGTATATCAAAGGATATTTGGTAAAAGATGAAACAACCAATAAAGTTACGATCACAAAACAGGCAAAAAAAGATGCACTTCCAATTGAAACAGAATATACACCAATTTGGAGCAATGAACATTGTACCTTGTTGGAAGTTCATTTGATCACAGGAAGAACTCACCAGATCCGTGCGCATCTAGCATCTGTAAATCATCCAATTATTGGGGATTACAAATATGGAAATCGTAAACAAAATGATAGATACAAGCAAAAGTATGGACTGGAAAGTCAATTGCTGCATGCATATCGTTTGGAAATGCCAGAATTGGAGGATATGCCAAAGATTAGTAAGCAACAATTTGTAGCACCAGTACCAAAACTATTTGCAAATATAATAAAAGAAGAGCGATAGGAAAAGAAAATGGGAACATGGAATTCGAGAGGACTACGTGGTTCTACGCTAGAAGAATTTATCAATCGAACCAACGAACGCTATCAGGAGCAAGGATTAGCCTTGATTCAGAAGATTCCAACACCGATCACACCAGTGCGTATTGACAAGGAACATAGACATATTACGCTTGCATATTTTGAGCAACGTAGTACGGTGGACTATATCGGAGCAGTACAGGGGATTCCTGTATGTTTTGATGCAAAAGAATGTAATACAGATACATTTCCTTTGCAGAATATTCATGCGCATCAGGTGGAATTTATGGAAGCTTTTGAAAAACAGGGAGGAATCTCTTTTTTGATCATTTATTATCAAGAAAGAAATTGCTTGTATTATATGCCATTTGTGGAATTAAAAAAATTTTGGCAGCGTGCATTGGACGGTGGACGAAAGAGTTTTCGTTATGCTGAACTTGATCCGGCATATCGAATGGAATTGAAGAATGGATGTTTTGTTCCGTATTTGGAGGCCATTCAGAAAGATTTAGACAACAGGGATGAAGATTAGGAGGAACAGAGCGTTGAGAGAAAAAATACAACACATATTCCAATTATATGGATATCAAGATGTGAATGCAGTATTAGTGGAACAGAAAGATACTCCAATGCGTTTTTATTATGATAGACAGAAGGCTATGGTAATTGGCATGGACTCGGTTGCTGCTGAGGCAGAGATGATTGCGATGGCAGTAGAAAGTTTAAAAGAAATGGGCATTAAAGACGTTCAATTACGTGTAGGAAGTGTGGATTTTAGAGAAAGTTTGTTGGAGGAAGCGGCAGTTTGTGAATCTGTTCTTGTGAAAACAGCCCTTCAAATTTTTTCGGAATTAACAGGAGATTTTAATGTCTTAAAAGAAGCAAAGAAAATTGCGTTAAACAATCGTGGTTTAGAAAGTGTGAAACGATTGGAAGCGCTTTATGAATTATTAGTATGTTACGAAGTGGAAAAATACATTATATTTGACCTAGGGTTGGAATTGAAAGATACTTCGTATACAGGAATCGTATTTGCGAACGAATATGTGGAAGGTGGCCGCTGCAGACGTGTGATGCAACAGACAGGAGAAGAAGTATCTGCTGTTGCAGTTGCTTTTACTGTCGGAGAACAAGAAGAAAAAAATACATATATTCTTTATGATGAATCTCGTGTATTAGAAGCAATTTCTTTAGCAAGAAGTTTTAGGAAAAATGGAAAACATACAGAAGTTGTAATAAAAGAAAAAAATATTTCGTTGGAAAAATATGTGCGAAGCGCAAGACACAACTTATGTGTTACGATGTTATACTTAAGACAGAATGGAGATATCGAAATGCTAAATGTGGTAACAGGAAAACGAAAAAGTGTTTCGAAGAAAATAAAGTAAGTGTGTCGTTTGTGAAAGGAAGTTTAAAATTGTGAGAGAATATAAAAGAATTATCCCTTGTATATTTATTTCGCAGGGAAGAGCGGTGAAGTGGTTTAATAATCTGGAAGTACTAGCAGAAGATGTAGTATCATTGGCCAAAGCATATCGCGAATCAGGTGCAACAGAACTACTGGTATTTGACTTGTCGAAGACGGATGAGGAACAAGAGCATACAATTGAACTAATGAAGAAAATCAATCGTATGGTACAGATACCCATGATCGCAGGTGGAAATATCAAACGAGAAGAGGATGCGAAGAAAATTTTATGCACAGGAGCACAAAAATTGATTCTAAATCTTTCGAAACCAGAAGGTGCTGAATTATTATCGACGGTTTCAAATCGTTTTGGAAAAGAAAAATTAATTGTTTCTTTAGATGATTTTGATACTTTATTCAAACAGCTTCAGGGAATTGAAGCTTATGCAAGTGAGATTTTGTTCATGCACCGACCAGATTTGGATTCAGTGGGAAATGTAACAAACATACCAACGGTCATTTTGACAGATGTGATGGAAGAAGAGGAGATCATTCGTATTTTGAAATGTCCTGCAATCATTGGCGTTTCTGGAAAATTTGTGAGTCAAGAAAATTTAAATTTACGTGCATTTGAAGAAACTTGCCAATCTTATGGGATTACAATTGCTCATGCGGCGCAGACAATTATGTTTGAAGAAGCAAATGAGATGAACGGAAGTTCTTTCTATGTGTTAGATAAATTATATCAAAAGATTCAAAATCGCAGACGTTATCCTCAAGAAGGTTCTTACACTGCTTACCTCTTGGAACAAGGGCTGGATAAAATTTTGAAAAAAATTGGAGAAGAAGCAACAGAACTTGTAATCGCAGGGAAAAATGAAAATGCAGATGAGATTACGTTAGAAATATCTGATATACTGTATTATATTATGATTTTAATGGAAGATCGTGGAATTACTTGGGATGATGTAATGAAAGAGCTATCGACACGATAATATTTAAAAATGGAAGGGCATATACTATAGCAATATAGTGTATGCTCTTTTTTGGAGGAAAAGATGATAGATGCAAGACAAAGAAGAATTGACTTATTGCAGCAAGCACAAGGAGAAATACCAGCAGTGCATCCAAGATATCAGGCAACTTACCAAAATATGTATCAAGAAAAAGAACCTCGCACATTAGGGATTCGAATTGTCATTTCTGTGATATTATTTTTAACAGTCTTTTACATAAAATATACTAATCAAACGATTGCCAGCGTAGACAGTAAACAGATTATTTCAGAAGTACAACGTGAAGTGTGGGAACTAAAAAGGCCCTGAAATCTTCAGGACCTTAAGGTTATTCTGCGAGTTCTTCCCATTTTTCATAAAGAACTTCTAATTCATCCAAAATAGAAGCTTTTTCTTTGGAAAGTTCCTGACATTTTACACTATTTGTAAAAATCTCAGGAAGAGACATCTGATCATCAATTTCGGCATCACGTGCTTCAAGCTGGCTGATTCGTTCCTCTGTTTTCTTTAATTCGTTTTGACGCTTACGTTCTTTTGCCTGTGCTTCTTTTTGCGCTTTCCAATCTAATTTCGTATCTGATGGAGCGGCAGAAGAAACAGGTGCATTTTCGATAGTAGGCGCTGCATAAATGGAAGTTAATGCTTCTTTCTTTTCTAAATAATAATCATAATTTCCAATGTAGTTAACAAAGGTTCCATTTACTAGATCAAGAATACGAGTAGCTGTTTGGTTGATAAAGTAACGATCATGAGATACATAAAGAACAGTACCGGTGTATTCGTTTAATGCTTTTTCCAAAATTTCTTTGGAAGCAATGTCTAAGTGGTTGGTTGGTTCGTCCAAAATCAAAAAGTTTGCTTCTGAAAGCATCAGCTTGGCAAGTGATACACGTCCGCGTTCGCCACCGCTCAAGTCACTGATCAGCTTGTATACATCATCTCCTGTGAAAAGGAAGGCTGCAAGTGTATTGCGGATTTGTGTGTTGGTCAACGTAGGATAATCATCAGAAATTTCATCAAAAATGGTTTTGTCCATATGTAAGACATGATGCTCTTGATCATAGTAGCCAATTTCTACTTTTGAACCTAGTCGAAAAGCTCCCTTGTCGGCAGCAATCACTTGATTTAAGATTTTTAATAAGGTTGTTTTTCCGGTTCCATTATCCCCAATGATAGCAACATGTTCGCCTCGTTTGATTTCAAATGAGATTTCATCAAATAGCTTATGAGAGCCAAAGGATTTGCTAAGATTTTCTACTGATAAAACATCATTTCCACTTACTTTAGATGGTTCCAGAGAAAAATGAAGTTCTTTTGTATCTTCCATTGGCTTTTCAAGGAGTGTCATTCTATCAAGCACTTTTTCGCGACTTTCAGCACGTTTGACTGATTTTTCACGATTGAAAGAACGAAGCTTTTCGATGACAGCTTCTTGGTGTTTGATTTCTTGCTGCTGTTTCATATATTCACGAATTTTTGCTTCGCGAATCATTTTTTTCTTTGTGGCATAATCTGAATAATTTCCTTGGAACATAGAAATTTCACCATGTTCGATTTCAATAACTTTTGAAACAACGCGATTTAAGAAATAGCGGTCATGAGATACGATCAAAACAGCACCATCATAATTTAGCAGATAAGTTTCCAACCAATTGATTGAGTTCATATCTAAGTGGTTGGTTGGTTCGTCAAGCAATAAAATATCTGGTTTTGTCAAAAGAAGTTTTCCGAGAGAAACGCGAGTCTTTTGCCCTCCTGATAAGGTGTCTACTTCTTTATGAAATTCATCTTCACAGAATCCAAGACCTTTTAATACTCCAACAAGCTCGCTTTGAAATGCGTAACCATTTGCTTGTTCAAATCGTTCTGTCAAGAGATGGTAAGAGTGGAGACGATTTTCTAATTCTTCTCCAGAAAGATGTTTCATCTCAAGTTCCATTGTACGAATTTGTTTTTCCATCTCAATAACATCGGCTTTTGCCGTTCTTAATTCTTCAATAATTGTATTTCCTGTAGAAAGATCTTGATGCTGCGATAAATAACCAATGGTTTTTCCTTTTGTTAAAATGATTTCGCCTTGATCGGCATCTAATTCTTTTACGATCATTTTTAGAATAGTAGATTTTCCGGCACCATTTAGTCCAACGAGTGCGGCTTTTTCACGATCTTCTATATGAAAGGAGCCAGATTTTACGATAACCTGATCTCCAAATGCTTTTGCAATATTATGGCATGCAAGGATCATATGCTTACCTCCTGATAAATTTTAACGTATTCGAATTAATTATACCGAAAATGAAAGAAAAAACAATGAAAAGTTTGACATTAATTAAACATATATATATAATAAATACAATGTGATGAAATATGAGTAGGAAGGTGAACAACATTGGAAAGAAGAGAGATTTCACAAGCAGTTATTAAACGATTACCTAGATATTATCGTTATCTTGGAGAATTACTTGAAAATGACGTAGAGCGAATTTCATCAAATGAGTTAAGTAAAAAAATGAAAGTAACTGCCTCTCAAATTCGACAAGATTTGAATAATTTTGGTGGATTTGGACAACAAGGCTATGGATATAATGTAAAATATTTACGTACAGAAATCGGTAAGATTTTAGGAGTAGATAATAATCATAATTTTGTCATTATTGGAGCAGGTAATTTAGGACAAGCATTAGCAAACTATAATTCATTCGAAAGAAGTGGATTTGTTTTAAAAGGAATCTTTGATGTGAATCCAAGACTAGAAGGAGTGACAATTCGTGGAATCCCAATTCGTATGATGGATGATCTAAAAGCATTTATCAAAGAAAATGAAATTGAGATTGCTGTATTGACTATTCCTAAGATGAAGGCAATTGAAGTGGCTGATATGCTTGCAGAGACAGGTATTAAGGGAATCTGGAATTTCGCACATACAGATTTACAACTTCCAGATCATGTTATCGTTGAGAACGTACATCTTTCAGAAAGCTTGATGAGACTTTCTTACAGAGTAGGACGTGCTCGAGAGGAAGAATAAGGAATAAATTGAAACGTGTACGGAAAGCGCATTGGCTTTCTTACACGTTTTTTTAAAACGGGTGATGATTATGCAATATCTTTTAACAGGAAAACAGATGCAAAGAGCGGATGCTTATACGATTCAACAGATAGGGATACCTTCCCTTGTGTTAATGGAACGAGCGGCGCTAGGTGTTGTAGATTATATAGAACGAAAAGAAATTCAAAAAGATCGTATTTTAGTGCTTTGTGGTGCGGGAAATAATGGCGGAGACGGATATGCCATCGCGCGTTTGCTGCATATCAAAGGTTATACCGTTGAAATATATTTTGCAGGGAAAGAAACTTCTCGTAGTGAAGAAAATCAGCTGCAAAGAAAAATTGCAGACTATTATCAAATTCCTATCGTTTCAGGGGAATCTCTCGATGAATATACTGTAATTGTAGATGCTCTTTTTGGAACAGGTTTGACAAGAGAAATCAAAGGAGAATATCGTGCTCTGTTGGAAAGATGCAACCATGCCAAGGCGTATCGTGTGGCAGTCGACACTCCATCTGGAGTGGATTCAGAGAATGGAAATATATTAGGATATGCTTTTCAAGCCGATCTGACAGTAGCGATTGCTTTTTGCAAGCAAGGGTTACGCTTACAACCTGGAAATCAATATGCTGGAGAGATTGTAATTGCAGATATTGGTATTTATGAAGATGCAATTCCAAAAGAAGAGACATTATGTTATGAACTAGAGTGGCGTGATTTTCAAAAGCAATTTCCTAAGCGCATAGGCAATTCTCACAAAGGTTCATATGGAAAAGTTCTGATAGTTGCAGGCAGCAAAGGAATGTCAGGAGCTGCTTATTTAAGCGCGAAAGCAGCGTATATGGTAGGTGCAGGTTTGGTACAGATCTATACACATGAAGAAAACCGTGTTATTTTACAACAATTGCTCCCAGAGGCGATCATAACAACTTATGAAATGTTTGATGCAGAACAATTGCAAAAACAGTTGGATGGAGCAGATGTGGTAGCAGTTGGCTGCGGTCTTGGTACAGATCATGTAGCAGAATCTATTGTGTCACATATAATAAAATATAATCAGAAACCATGTATTATAGATGCTGATGGGATTAATTTGCTTGCTAAACATAAAGAATGGTTACTGGAACGAAATTTTCCAATGATCATAACGCCACATATGAAGGAAATGGCACGTTTTATGGAATGCGAAGTGAAAAATTTGCAAAAAGAAAGAATAGACTATTTACAAAAAGTGGTAAAGGCGTATGATATAACTTGTGTATTGAAAGATGCAAGAACCGTTATCGCAAGTGATGAAAAACGAATTTGTATCAATACAACAGGAAACGCAGCCATGGCAAAAGGTGGCTCTGGTGATGTTCTTACCGGAGTGATCGCAGGAATCATGGCGCAAGGGATTTCTTGTCAAGATGCGGCACCATTAGGCGTTTATTTGCATGGCTTGGCAGGAGATGCCGCGAAGAGCAAGAAGGGGTGTTATAGTGTTCTTGCAAGTGATATTGTGACATCCATTTCTGATATTTTAAAAGAGATATAGAGGTGAAAAAGTTGAAAACATACAGCAGAGTGTATGCTCGAATCGACTTAGATGCAATTGAATATAATATGGAACGCATGAGAGAAAACCTTCAGCCTTGGGTACGGATCATGGCAGTGATCAAAGCAGATGGATATGGACATGGTGCAGTGCAGATCGCGCAGATGTTGGAAAAGATGGATTACATTTGGGGATTTGCGGTAGCTACTTTAGACGAAGCAGTGATGCTTCGAATGGAAGGCATTCAAAAACCTATCTTGGTATTGGGATGCGTATTCCCAGATCAATATATGGAAATGCTCCGATACGATATCCGTATGAATGTATATACAGAAGAAATGGCAGAGGCGATTTCGCAAATGGCAGTTCGAGAAGGTGTAACTGCACATATGCATATCAAATTAGACACTGGTATGGGAAGATTGGGATTTGGAATTCATGAAGAAGCAGTTGATACGATCGCAAGAATTTCAGAACTTCGTAACGTGTCATTAGAAGGAATTTTTACACATTTTGCGAGAGCAGACGAAACAGATAAAACATTTTCAATGAAGCAGTTAGAAGATTTTGTTTGGATGATTAAGAAACTACAAAAGAAAAATGTAGTATTTCAGTATGAGCATTGTGCGAATAGTGCTGCAATCATTGATTTTCCAGAGCAGCAATTCAACTTAGTAAGGGCAGGAATCGCTACATATGGATTGTATCCTTCAGAAGAAGTAGAAAAAGAAAATGTACCGTTAAAACCAGCGTTATCGCTGAAAAGCCATATTGCATTTGTGAAAGAGATTGAGGCAGGAACTCCAATCAGTTATGGTGGTACATTTGTTGCAAAAGAAAAAATGAGGATTGCAACCATTCCGGTAGGGTATGCAGATGGATACCCAAGAAATTTATCTAACATAGGATATGTATTGATTCATGGGAAAAAAGCACCGATTGTTGGGCGCATTTGTATGGATCAATTTATGGTAGATGTTACAGAAATTCCAAATGCACATTTTGGTGACAATGTGACATTGATAGGAAAAAACGGTAATCTTACGATTGCTGTGGAAGATTTGAGTGAATTATCTGGACGTTTTAATTATGAATTTATATGTGATTTAGGAAAACGTATACCTAGAGTATATATAAGAGATGGGAAAATTACAGAGCAAGTAGATTATTTTGCGTAAATATACATAAAAAGAATACTTCCGAAAAAGATGGAAATACTGATTTTATCTTAAACAATCGGAGTGTGATCAGAGTGCAAATTAAACGTGGAGATATATTTTATGCAGATTTGAGTCCTATCGTTGGTTCAGAACAAGGTGGTATCCGACCAGTGTTGATTATCCAAAATGACATGGGAAACAGGCACAGTCCAACTGTTATCTGTGCTGCTATTACATCTAAAATGAATAAAGCAAAACTCCCAACACATGTGGAAATGGAAGCAAAAAGATATCAGCTTGTAAAAAATTCGGTAGTGCTGTTAGAACAAATTCGTACGATAGATAAGCAGCGTTTGAAAGATTTCATCTGTCATGTGGACCAAAATTTAATGGATGAGATAGAAAAAGCGTTAAAAATCAGTTTGGAGCTGCGTACATAGCAAGTTAAACTGTACAAATTGATAAAAGAATGATAAAATATACGAGGATTTTAAGAGAAAGAGGTAAGAATTATGTCAGGACATTCAAAATTTGCCAATATTAAACATAAAAAGGAAAAAAATGATGCAAAAAAAGGAAAAATCTTTACAATCATTGGTAGAGAAATTGTAATTGCTGTTAAGGAAGGTGGACCAGATCCAGCAAATAACAGCAAACTTCGTGATGTGATTGCAAAGGCAAAAGCAAACAATATGCCTAATGATACAATTGAAAGAGGTATCAAAAAAGCGGCAGGGGATGCGAATGCTGATAATTATGAAAGAATTACATATGAAGGATATGGACCAAACGGGATTGCGATTATTGTTGAAACACTTACAGACAATAAGAACAGAACTGCTGCAAATGTAAGAAGTGCATTTACAAAAGGTAACGGAAGTATCGGAACACCAGGATGTGTATCGTTCATGTTCGATAAAAAAGGACAAATTATTGTAACAAAAGAAGAATGTGAAATGGACGCAGACGAATTAATGATGCTTGCCTTAGATGCTGGAGCAGAAGATTTCGTGGAAGAGGAAGAAGGATATGAAATTCTTACAGATCCAGATGATTTCTCAGCAGTTCGTGAAACTCTTGAAAAAGAAGGTATCGTGATGGCTGAAGCAGAAGTAACAATGCTTCCACAAACATATGTAGAATTAACAGATGAAACTGCAATTAAGAATCTTAATAAAACATTAGATCTTCTTGATGATGATGATGATGTTCAATATGTATACCACAATTGGGATGAATAATTAAATAATTAATTAAATAAATAAACAACAGGAGGAAGACCAGATGAGCAATTACAAAATGGAAACAAAATGTATCCAATCAGGATACCAACCTAAAAACGGAGAAGCACGAGTATTACCTATATATCAAAGTACAACTTTCAAATACGAAGATAGTGATGCGATGGGAAGATTATTCGACTTAGAGGATTCTGGATATTTTTATACAAGACTTCAAAATCCTACAAATGATGCCGTTGCCGCAAAAATTTGCGATATGGAAGGTGGAGTAGCTGCCATGCTGACTTCTTCAGGGCAAGCTGCAAACTTTTATGCAATTGTAAATATTGCAGAAGCAGGAGATCATATTGTATGTTCTTCAGCAGTTTACGGTGGTACATATAATTTATATGCACATACAATTAAGAAAATGGGAATTTCAGCAACTTTTGTTGACCCAGACTGCACATTAGAAGAACTAAATGCTGCATTCCAAGATAATACAAAGGCTGTTGTAGGAGAAACAATTGCAAATCCAGGATTAAATGTATTAGATATTGAAAAATTTGCTGCTGCAGCACATGCACATGGAGTGCCACTTATCATCGATAACACATTTGCAACTCCAATCAATTGCAGAACATTTGAATGGAGAGCTGATATTGTAGCACATACTACAACAAAATATATGGA
>CAYTRJ010000027.1:0-17144 GCA_964440185.1 uncultured Faecalimonas sp.
TATCTGTTGCCATGTAAGCTGAGATATAACCACGATCAAATTGCATACCTTCTACAAGATCTAATTCTGTTTTCATTGTTTTTGATTCTTCAATTGTGATAACACCATCGTTCGATACTTTTTCCATCGCATCTGCTACCATAGCTCCCACTTCAGCATCCCCTGCTGAAATTGCTGCTACATTTGCAATCTTTTCTTTGCTTTCGATTTTACTGCTCATTGCACTGATTGCTTCTACTGCTCGATCAGCTGCTTTTTTCATTCCTTTACGAAGAACGATTGGATTTGCTCCAGCTGCAAGGTTTTTCATTCCTTCTTGCACCATTGCTTGTGCTAAAACAGTTGCTGTTGTTGTTCCATCACCAGCTACATCATTTGTTTTCGCTGCTACTTCACGAATCAATTGTGCACCCATATTTTCAAATGCATCTTCTAACTCTATTTCTTTTGCGATTGTTACACCATCATTTGTGATAAGTGGTGCACCAAACGATTTGTCTAATACAACGTTTCTTCCTTTTGGTCCGATTGTTACTCTTACAGTATTTGCTAATTTATTTACACCAGCTTCTAATGCTTCTCTAGCTTCTGCTCCATATTTGATTTCTTTTGCCATGATATACTACCTCCTGTCCTACTCTTAAAATTATTTCATAACTGCCAAAATATCATTTTGTTTTACAACAAGATATTCTTCTCCGTCTAATTCTACTTCTGTTCCTGCATATTTAGAATAAATAACTTTATCTCCAACAGATACTAACATTGTCACTTCTTTTCCATCAACTATTCCGCCTGGTCCAACAGCTACAACTTCCGCTTGTTGTGGTTTTTCTTTTGTTTGTCCTGGTAAAACAATTCCTGATTTTGTTGTTTCTTCTGCCTCTACTTGTTTTAATACAACTCTGTCTCCTAATGGTACTAATCTCATAATGACAGCCTCCTTACTAAACTTAAATATATTATTAGCACTCTTTCCTTTCGAGTGCTAGTTATTAACTACTATCTAAAATAACACTCGACTTATTGTTTGTCAACCAACTTTATAGTATTTTTATAAAATCCATTTTCTACATGAATTTTTAACATACTGCCTGCCTCTGTCCGATATCTTTCCTTGATCCTGCCTTCACAGCTTTCTTTGATACCATTCGCTTCTACACATACATCATAAATGGCATCCAACGACATTTCTGTCAATTGCGCATCTTCCAGCACTAAATATATGCATTCACTGGCTGGATGATATTTCCAAACAGTACAATTATATACATTTTCATCTAATAACATTCCTGATAACAATGTTTTTTTCATGCTTAAAACAGCTTTTTCATTTTTCTTCATTTCTACACCTTCATCCAAAAAAGGGAATCAGTATTCCTGACTCCCTTCTTAATTTACTCTGCTTTTCTTCTTTTAATTTCTTCTAATTCATCAAAGATAAAATCATTCACCACTTTAATATATGTTCCTTTCATTCCTGACGAACGAGATTCAATCACTCCTGCACTTTCAAATTTACGAAGTGCATTTACAATTACAGATCTTGTAATTCCAACACGATCTGCAATCTTACTTGCAACTAGAATTCCTTCTGTTCCTTCTAATTCATCAAAAATGTGAACAATTGCTTCTAATTCCGAGAAAGAAAGAGTACTGATTGCAGATTGTACGATCTGTTCTTTGCGAATCTCTTCCTGATTTTCTTCGTTCACAGAACGAAGCATTTCCAAACCAACAACAGTTGTTCCATATTCGCTTAAAATGATGTCATCAATTTCATAAAAAGATTCTTTCTTGTATAAGAATAGGGTTCCTAGACGTTCTCCTGCAATTTCAATCGGAGTGATGATTGCCTGATATCCTTTCACTACATCTGCCGAAAATCCAAGTGTTTGCAAATTCACATTTTCTTTTGTCGAAAGAACGCTAAGCATTCTTTCATTCAACATATGATCAACATGACTGCCAACCTTATTTTCAATAAGTTCGTCAATCAAATCAACACCTGCACATCTTCCCACTCCAAGAACTTTTCCTTTCTTGCTTACTACAAGAACATTCGATTGTAAAATTTCAGTCAATACATCACATATATCGTTGAATACAACCTTGCTTGAATTGTTATTATGCAATAATCGATTAATTTTTCTGGTCTTATCTAATAATTGTACGCTCATTGTTCTTCCTCCATTATATGATTGATTTTACGTTTCTATAGACCCTTAGAAAACTCTGATAAATTTTATATACATTTGTATATTATCATACAATTCAGATTTTTTCCATACAATTTTAATTTTTCTTTTCTTCTTTATATCCGCAGGACTCATTTGCACAAACTAGTTTATTTCCTTTTTCTACCATATAGCTACCACATTCAGGGCATTTCTTTTCCGAAGGTTTTTGCCATGACATAAATTCGCAAGTCGGATTATCTTCACAGCCATAATACTTTCTGCCCTTTTTAGTCTTACGAAGTACGATATCTTTTCCACAAACCGGACATGCTACTCCTACTTTTTCTAAATATGGTTTTGTGTTACGACAATCTGGGAATCCTGGACATGCCAAGAACTTCCCGTGTGGTCCATATTTGATCACCATATTGCGGCCACATTCTTCACAGATCACATCTGTCACTTCATCTTCAATCTTTACTTTTTCCAATTCCTTTTCCGCAGTTTTTACAGCTTCATCTAAATCTGGATAAAAATTACTGATAACTGATTTCCACTCTACTTTTCCTTCTGCAACCAAGTCAAGAAGTCCTTCCATACTTGCTGTAAAATTAACATCTACAATACTTGGGAAAGATTGTTTCATAATATTATTTACAACTTCACCGATTTCTGTCAAATACAAATTCTTGCTTTCCTTTGCAACATAACGTCTTGCAATAATTGTAGAAATTGTTGGCGCATACGTACTTGGGCGGCCAATCCCTAATTCTTCCAACGTTTTTACAAGTGCCGCTTCTGTATAATGAGATGGTGGTTGTGTAAAGTGTTGCTTTGGTTCAAATGATTCTTTTGTTAATTTCGAATCTTTATCAATACTTTTTACCAGAACATTGTTTTCTGCTTTTTCTTCATCCGATTCCACGTATACTGCACGGAACCCTTCAAATTTCACCTTAGATGCAGAAACAACAAAACGATATTTTCCTGCTCCAATCTTAACTGAAGTTGTTTCATACACTGCTGGTTCCATTCTGCTTGCTACAAAACGTTTCCAAATCAATTGATATAGACGAAGCTGATCTCTTGTAAGAGAATCTTTTAACATAGCTGGTGTTCTTGTAACATCCGTTGGACGGATAGCTTCATGTGCATCTTGGATTTTTTTATTACTGTCTGCCTTCTTTTCTAATTTAGAGGTGTAATTTTCTCCATACACATCCGAAATATATGTTCTTACATTTTCATCTGCTTCTTGTGAAATTCTTGTAGAATCTGTACGTAGGTATGTGATAACCCCAATTGTACCACTTCCCTTAATGTCCACACCTTCGTATAATTGCTGCGCAATGCGCATTGTCTTTTGTGTTGCAAAATTCAATACTTTCGATGCTTCCTGTTGTAAGGTACTGGTTGTAAATGGCAATGGTGCTTTTTTGCTGCGTTCTCCCTTTTTCACTTCATCCACATAAAAAGATTCATCTTCAATCTCTTTCAAAATGGAATCCATCTCTTTTTGAGAGGAAATCGTCATCTTCTTATCGGTTCCATAAAATTTTGCTACAAGCGGTTTCTTTTCCCCTTCCACGCGAAGTGTTGCGTCCAATGTCCAGTATTCTTCTGGAATAAATGCATCAATCTCTTCTTCTCGATCTGCAATAATGCGAAGCGCAACAGATTGTACACGTCCTGCACTGAGACCTCTTTTTACTTTCGCCCATAGCACTGGACTGATACGGTATCCTACCATTCTGTCAAGTGCACGTCTTGCTTGTTGTGCATCAACTAAATCTGTATCAATCTCTCTTGCTTCTTTGATAGATGCTTTTACCGCATTCTTTGTAATCTCATTAAAACTGATGCGATATACCTTTTTGTTTTCTAATTTTAGTGCATGATATAAATGCCACGCAATTGCTTCTCCTTCACGGTCAGGGTCAGTTGCGAGATAAATCTTATCTGCTTTCTTCACTTCTTTACGAAGATTAGCCAATATATCCCCCTTTCCTCGAATGGTGATATACTTTGGTTCAAAATTATTTTCTACATCAATACCTAATGTACTCTTTGGTAAATCACGCACATGACCATTTGATGCAGTTACTACATAACTACTTCCCAAAAATTTTTTTATGGTTTTCACCTTTGCTGGCGATTCCACAATCACTAAATAGCGTGCCATTTGTCTGCCCCTCCACGTTTATTTATCTATTTTCACATAATAATTTTTTGCTACTTCTCGTATCAAACCTTGTAATTCTAACGAAATCAAATGATCCATTATTGCTTGAATCGGCATATTCACTATTTTTTGAATATTCCCTAAGCTTTTTGGTTTGAAACCAAGGCAACTATACACTATATTTTCTGCACTTTCAAGTGAAATTTTTTCAAAGACTTTTTCTTGTAAAGAATTTTGCATAGAAATTCCTAATTCTTCTATAAGTTCTTCCGGTGATAACAAAACGTCAGCGCCCTGTTTGATCAATCGGTTGCATCCTCTGCTCAAGGCACTGTCCACCGCTCCAGGAAGTGCATAAACATCCTTTCCTTGATCCAGTGCCATATCCGCCGTAATAAGTGAACCACTCTTTTCTTTCGCTTCGATTACGAGAACAATATCTGCCAAACCACTAATGATCCGATTACGTGCCGGAAAATTTTGTTTTAAGGGACTAGTACCAATTGGAAACTCTGAGATAATCCCTCCTCGCTTCTGTAAATCCATATATAGCCCAATTTGTTCTCTTGGATAACAAATATCCACACCACATCCTAGGACTCCATAACTTATCCCATTACAATCTAAAGCACCTTTTTGCGCTATACTATCAATCCCTCTTGCCATTCCACTGATAATCGGAACTCCCGCTTGTCCTAATGCTTTTCCAAAAGCTCTCGCCATACTTTCTCCGTAAGCGCTGCATTCTCTCGCTCCAACAATTGCAGCTGTCATTTTTTCTTCCATAGGAATTTTGCCTTTGATGTAAAGCGCATACGGTGGTGCTGAAATCTGCTCCAATCTTTTCGGATAAGTTTGATCCATCCTTGTTATAAATTGAATATCTTTTTCATGTAATTTTTTATACTCCTCTAGCAGATTCCATTTTTTTCGACTATTCAAAATCAAAAGACGTTCTTTTTCATTTGGTACGATCTGTTTTAATTCCATCTCTTCTATATAATATAAAGCTTCCGCTGACATTACCTGCCTTCGGATTTCCAATTTTCTTTTTGCACTTAGCTCTTTTATATTTGCGAACCAATATTCGTATCTCATTCTATCTCCTCCATTCTTTATAGGAAAATGTGCGATAACCCAATGCCTCTCGCAAATGTCTTTTAGAAATATCAGCTTTTTCATCTAAATCTGCAATCGTTCTTGCTACGCATAACACTTTGTGATAAGTTCTCGCCGTCAAATTCAATTTTTCATAAGCCTGCTCCATCATCTGTTTTTCTTCCATTCCAATTCGACAGAATTCGTCTATCTCCCGCATACTTAGCTGTGCATTTGTCTCTATTTTCCAGTTGGTATATCGCTCTTTCTGGCGTGCTCGCGCCTGTATTACCCGTTCTCGGATCTCCTTGGAACTTTCTGCCTGTTCTGTTCCTGTCAAAGATTGATACTCTACCTTTTCCACTTCCACACACAGATCGATTCGATCCAGAAGTGGTTGACTCAGTCTCCCTAAATAAGATTGTATCTGTGGTGTAGTACATGTGCATTTATTCAGGTCTGGATAGTTGCCACAGGGACAAGGATTCATCGCTGCTACCAGCATAAAATCTGCCGGAAAAATATATTCTCCTCTTTCTCGCATAATCTTCATCGTATGTTCTTCCAAGGGCTGACGTAATAATTCCAAAATTCTTTTGGGAAATTCTGCAAATTCATCTAAAAACAACACACCCTTATCTGCTAACGTGATTTCTCCCGGTTTTGGTATGATTCCTCCTCCTAGCAAACCTGTCTTCGTTATAGTATGATGTACCTCTCGAAATGGACGTACTTGCTTTAAAGGATATTCTTGATTCAATTGACCAATGGCACTATAAAGCATAGTCAGTTCCATGCTTTCTTTTTGATTTAATGGGGGTAAAATCCCTGGAATACGCTTTGCTATGGCTGTTTTCCCTGATCCCGGTGGTCCCATCATTAAAATATTATGATTGCCTGCAACAGCAACTTCCACTGCACGCTTCACAAGATACTGCCCTCGAATATCAGAAAAATCAAGAAGTGCCATTTCTGACTCCTGTCTCTTTTCTGACTGTTGTAAAATACTTTTCTGTTTCTTTCCACATAATATCTCCCATACCTGCCGAATATCTTCTGCTTCCAAAATTTCAATTCCCTCTACCAACTGCGCTTCTTTCCAGTTCTCCTTTGGAACAACACAGCATTTGCACCCTGCTTTTTTTGCATGATACACGATTGGGAGAACCCCTGGAATCTTTTTAATTTTTCCATCCAGACTCAATTCTCCTACAAATACAGTTTCCTTTAGCAATTCAGCATCTCTTTCTTCGATTGCACTTAGAACCGCTACTGCGATTGCCAGATCAAATACACTTCCACGTTTTCGAATATCTGCCGGCGATAGGTTCACCACAATCTTTTTGGGTGGAACCACAAATCCTGCATTTCGAAGTGCAGTCCGCACTCTCGCACTTGCTTCTTTTACCTCTGCAGAAAGATATCCGACTAAGTGAAACATGGGCAATCCGTTACTTACATCAGCTTCTACCTGTACGAATTCAACATTTAATCCATTTAGAGTCGCTGATAACACCGTACTAAACATATGTACGCCACTCCCTTCTTTATGAAATTTTATTTTGTGATAATTTTGTCGAAACGACATGATTAAATTTGGAAAGCGAATGCTTTCTTTGAATGTTTTAATATGTATTTTCCATATTTTATTGGAAAAGTCAATACATTTTATTGGGAAAAGCACAAATTTTAGTCGGCAACATAGATTATTATTAAATACGCCAAGAGGTGTTACCTTGAAGTCATTCCCATCTCCCCTTACAGAAGCTGAGGAGAAATATTATTTACAACAATATTCTGCTGGTGACCCTGAAGCGAAAACAATTTTAATCGAACATAATCTACGGCTAGTAGCTCATATCATCAAAAAGTATCAATATCTGGAAGAAAGTCAAGAAGATCTTATTTCCATTGGAACTATCGGTCTTATCAAAGCAATCAATACTTTTAAGCAAGAAAAAAAGAATCGTTTAGGAACCTATGCTGCTCGTTGTATCGAAAATGAAATTTTAATGATGCTTCGCACGAAAAAGAAAATAGCCAAAGAGGTATCTATCTATGAACCCGTTGGAACAGACCGCGATGGAAACGAAATTCAATTATTTGACATTATAGAAAATGAAGACAGCGATGCTCATACTCAGATTGTTCTCAAAGATGATATTCAACTTTTATATGAAAAGATCGAATCCGAACTGACCTATCGTGAACAAACTGTTCTCAAAATGCGCTATGGGCTGTATGGAGATGAGGTGCATACCCAACGAGAAGTAGCTGATCTGCTTCATATATCCCGCTCCTACATTTCACGCATAGAAAAAAGCGCAATCTTAAAATTGCGCCCTTTCTTTCTAACCTTGTCTTCTTAAAATATCATATTGATCTACTGCAATACCTAAATCAACATATAACACTTGTTTTGGATGTGGAGCACTTTCTTGTTCCACTCCATCCTCTGTTACAATACGTTTTACAACAACTTCAATATTGTCTCCGTTTGGTTTCATTACTTCAATTGTTTCACCTACGGAGAATTTATTTCTCTGTTCAATACGATACATGCCGTCTCTTTCTTCTCCGATCGTACCTAAATATGTGTATTCTTTCACATAAGTATTGCTATCGTAGATTTGTGTTTCTTCATTTGGTTTTCCAAAGAAGAACCCTGTTGTAAATTGACGATATGTGCAGTTTGAAATTTGATCCAAATACCAAGGCATATTTTGTCTATATAGTTCTGGATCCTTTTGATAATCATCAATAGCCTTGCGGTATGTTCTAGCTACTGTTGCTACATAAAGCGCTGTTTTCATACGGCCTTCGATTTTTAAGCTATCTACACCTGCATCAAATAATTCTGGAAGATGTTCAATCATGCATAAATCTTTTGAGTTAAAGATATATGTTCCTCTTTCATTTTCATATACAGGGAAGTATTCTCCTGGTCTTTTTTCTTCCACAACAGAATATTTCCAACGACATGGATGTGTACAAGCACCTTGATTTGCATCTCTTCCTACCATATAGTTGCTTAATAAGCAACGTCCTGAATAGGAAATACACATTGCCCCATGTACAAATGTTTCAATTTCTAAATCTTCTGGAATATTTTGTCGAATTTCTTTGATTTCAGCTAGTGATAATTCTCTTGCTGTTACGACACGTGTTGCGCCTAATTTGTGCCAGAAATTAAATGTACCATAATTACAGTTATTTGCTTGTGTACTAACATGACGCTCAATTTCCGGACATACTTCTCCTGCAATTTGGAAAATCGCTGGGTCTGCAATGATGAGTCCATCTGGTTTAATATCACGAAGTTCTGCAAAATATTCTCTTACACCTTCTAAATCATTATTATGTGCTAAGATATTTGCTGTTACATATACTTTTACATCATGTTCGTGGGCAAACGCAATCCCTTCTCTCATATCATCCAAGGAAAAGTTTTTTGCCTTTGCACGTAGTCCAAATGCTTCTCCACCAATGTAAACTGCATCTGCACCAAAAATAACAGCTGTTTTCAATACTTCCAGGCTGCTTGCTGGAATTAATAATTCAGGATGTCTTGCCATCTTTTATTCCTCTCTCACTTTTGTACTTAATGCCACACCATCCCCTAGCGGAATGATACTAGTTTCTAATAATTTATGATGCTTTAGTTCATATAAATATTCTCTCATTCTGCTGTGAATCGTACGATTTCTTCGTTCCACTGCAAAACGAGATTCAATAATATCACCATCCTGCAATACGTTATCAGACACAAGAACACCATCTTTTGCTAACAAGCGCACTACTTCTGGCATATAATAAATGTATTGTCCTTTTGCTGCATCCATGAAAATAAAATCAAAACTGCCATCCATCTCTTTTAAGATTTCTAAAGCATCTCCTTCTAACAGTGTGATTTTTTCTTCTCTTCCTGCTCTTTTAAAATTTTCTTTTGCAATCGGAATACGTTTTTCATATTTTTCAATCGTTGTAATATGACAATCTGATGGTGCATATTCACTCATTAGAATTGCCGAAAATCCTACTGCTGTTCCTACCTCTAAAATGCGTTTTGGTTTCTTTATCGCTAATAAAACCTTTAAAAAACTTTGCATTTCCTTGCGAATAATCGGAACAAATGTATCTAAAGCTTCTTTTTCTATTGTTTCCAATATCTCACTATTTTCTGTTTCTAATGAGTGGATAAAGGTTACCATACGTTCATCTACAATCATAATTTCACCTTGCAAAAGACGGAGAAACATTTCCCCGTCTTTCTACTCCTGCCTTTATACGTCCATAATAATTGGAAGAATCATTGGTTTTCTCTTTGTTCTCTTCCAAATAAAGTCATTCATTGTGTCACGAATTACTAATTTGATCCGGTTCCAATCTGCATGACGATTACTCAAGCATTTTTCCAATGCTTCACCAAGTATCATTCTCGCTTCTTCCATAAGTCCTTCTGATTCACGCACATACACAAATCCACGCGATACAATATCTGGACCTGCTAATAATTGATTCGTGCCTTTTTCTAATGTTAATACAACGATCAAAATACCATCTTCTGCAAGATGTTGACGATCACGAAGTACGATATTTCCTACATCACCAACCCCAAGACCATCTACTAAGATTGCTCCTGTGTGTACTTTATCCACAATCTTTGCATCCTCTTTTCCAATAGATAATACATCACCTGATTGCATAATAAAGATATGGTCTTTCGGAATTCCAAGTGATTCTGCCAATTTTGCATTCGCTTTTAGATGACGGAATTCTCCATGGACTGGAATCGCATACTTTGGTTTTAATAACGAATAGATTAATTTTAACTCTTCCTGACAAGCATGTCCCGAAACATGCGCATCTTGGAAAATTACATTCGCTCCTTTTTGTGAAAGTTCATTGATAACTTTCGATACAGCCTTTTCATTACCAGGAATTGGGTTTGAGCTGAAAATAACTGTGTCTCCAGGTTTGATCGTTACTTTCTTATGAATATCAGCTGCCATTCTCGAGAGTGCTGCCATAGATTCTCCCTGGCTTCCCGTCGTGATAAGCACTGTCTTTTCATCTGGATAGTTCTTCAATTGATCAATTTCAATTAATGTATTATCCGGAATATTCAAATAGCCAAGTTCAGAAGCTGTCGCAATGATATTTACCATACTTCGACCTTCTACGACTACTTTTTTACCATACTTATGTGCTGAGTTGATAATTTGTTGTACGCGGTCTACATTTGATGCAAATGTAGCAATGATAATTCTAGAATTACAATGTTCTGCAAAAAGGTGATCAAATGTTTCCCCAACCGTCTTTTCAGACATTGTAAATCCTTTCTTTTCAGCGTTTGTACTATCAGACATCATAGCCAATACACCTTTTTTACCAATTTCAGCAAATCGTTGTAGATCAATAGCATCACCAAATACCGGTGTATAATCTACTTTAAAGTCTCCAGTGTGAACGACCGTTCCGACTGGCGAATAAATCGCAAGTGCCGCTGCATCTTGAATACTGTGATTTGTACGGATAAATTCAATTCTAAATTGACCTAAATTGATAGATTGTCCATAGCTTACCACTTTTCTTCTTGTATTACGAAGCATATTATGCTCTTTTAATTTATTTTCAATGATACCCATTGTTAATTTTGTTGCATAAACAGGTACATTGATTTCTTTCAGCACATACGATAATGCACCAATATGGTCTTCGTGTCCATGAGTGATCGCAAAGCCTTTTACCTTGCTTGCATTGTCTTTTAAATAAGTAATGTCAGGAATAACTAAATCAATCCCTAACATATCGTCTTCTGGGAACGCAAGTCCACAGTCGACAACGATAATACTGTCTTCATACTCGAAAGCAGTAATGTTCATACCAATTTGTTCAAGCCCTCCAATTGGTATGATTTTTAATCTCGAACTACATTCTTTTTTCACGCCGCACCTCCATATGTCTCTTGATTGCGGGATGTCTTACATTTCAATATCTACGTCTTCTAGAAGCTCTTCGAATACCTTTAGCACTGCTGCCAATTCAACATCATCTTCTACAATTTCATACAAGCTCTCCATATCTTCTGCCGCACTTGTATCTCTGAGGATCAAACATTCTGCATCTTCCTCTTCCGAATCTGTCACCAAAATATAATCCATTCCGTTCACTTTTGTTTGTTCTAATACAAAAAATTCTACTTCTTCATTTGTATCTTCAAACGTAAAAATAATTTTTTCCATATAATAACCTCTTATTCTTGTCCCATGCTCAGCGAGTCGAGATATCCTTGTAAAATAAATACAGCCGCGATCTTGTCGACGTATTTCTTCCTATCTTCTCTCCTCACATTACTTTCGATCAATGTTCTTTCTGCTTCTACAGTTGTTAATCTTTCATCCCACATAATAACTGGAATTCCAATCCTTCTTTCCAACTTTGCCTTCAACTCCAATGATTTTTCCGCACGATCTCCAATTGTATTATTCATATGCTTTGGAAAACCTAACACAATTTTTTCCACCTCATACTCATTCGCAAGTGCTTCGATGCGAGCAAGCGTCTGACGGAGTTTATTCTCATCTTTACGCTCAATCGTCTCGATACCTTGTGCTGTAATCCCTAATGGATCACTGATTGCCACGCCTACGGTCTTTGAACCGTAATCTAATCCCATTATCCTCATAACTATCTTATTCCCAAGAATGATGTTTAATATACGCTTTTAACATCTCTTCTACGAGTTCATCTCTCTCCATCTTCATAATCAAACTTCTTGCACCATTATGGCTTGTAATATATGTTGGATCACCCGACATAATATATCCTACGATTTGATTTACTGGGTTATATCCTTTCTCACGAAGAGCTTGGTACACGATTTCAAGAATGTCTTTTGCTTGAATCTGTGGAGCAGCTCCTACTTGAAAGAATTGTGTGTTATTCATATTGTTCATAGCATCACGTCCTTTATCTCATTTCATAGTTTATTCTAATATAAATTATCGTGAAATTCAACGTATAATTTGTGAACGACTATCGATTTGAACATTTGTCAGTTGATTTTGTAAATTTGTTTCTGTTTCTAGTGCAATTTTTACATATTCTTTCGTATGCCCTACTTGATATATTTTACCATCTTTTTCAATGCTTTCTTCCATTAGAACTTCTACTGTTTTTCCTATAAGAGCTTCTTCGTATGCACTACGTTTTTGGGCATCCATTTCAAGCATTTCATTACTTCTGATTGTTTTTACCTGCTCAGGAATCTGATTTTCCATCACTGCAGCTTTTGTCCCTTGGCGCTTTGAATATTTGAAAATATGTGTCTCATAGAAATTTACTTTATCCACAAATGCTTTTGATTTTTCAAATTCTTCTTCCGTTTCTCCTGGGAAACCAACAATCACGTCTGTTGTAAGTGCCGGATTGTCAAAGTATTTGCGAAGTAACTGACATTTTTCAAAATACTCCTCTGATGTATAACGACGATTCATACGACGAAGTGTTTCGTCACATCCACTTTGCAACGATAAATGGAAATGTGGACACATCTTAGGAAGTTTTGAAATAGTTTTTGCAAATTCTTCCGTAATGATTCTTGGTTCTAAAGATCCTAAGCGGATTCTTTCAATTCCTTTTATTTCATGAACCGCTAAAATAAGCGACAACAGATCTTCCCCTTCTAGATCCACACCATATGAGCTTAAATGGATTCCAGTTAAAACAACTTCTTTATAACCGTTTCGTGCTAAATCTGTTACTTCTGCAATAACATCCTCTTTTGCACGGCTTCTTACTCGGCCTCTTGCAAATGGAATGATACAGTATGTACAGAACTGATTGCATCCATCTTGCACTTTGATATAAGCTCTCGTATGTTCTGCTGTCTTGCTAAGATGCATTTCTTCGTATTCTTTTGTATGATTGATGTCGATAACTGCTTTTTGCAATGCTTGTTTTTCTTCATAATAAGTATCTAAGATTTCAATCAGATCTTTTTTCTTATTATTTCCAATCACAATATCGATACATTCATCTACTTCTCCATTTGCCTCTTGTGCTTGAACATAGCATCCTGCTGCAACTACGATTGCTTCTGGATTCATTTTTTTCGCACGATGCAGCATCTGTCTTGATTTTCTGTCTGCCATGTTTGTTACTGTACATGTATTTATCACATAAATATCAGCTCCTTCTTTAAAAGGAACGATCTCATATCCGTTTTTCTCAAGCAATTCTTGCATTGCCTCTGTCTCATATGCATTTACCTTACATCCTAAATTGTGTAATGCAACTTTTTTCATCTTTATTTCCTTTCTGCGTCGTTATCTTGATTTGTTTCTTGACTTTTCTCCCCATAAAACATAATATATTGATATGATGTTATTCCAAGGAGGTTATATTTCTATGAAAACTGTAGATATTTCATTAAATTCAATTGACAAAGTTAAGTCTTTTGTTAACGATATTAGTAAATTTGATTTTGATTTCGATCTTGTATCAGGAAGATACGTCATCGACGCAAAATCTATCATGGGTATTTTCAGTTTAGATTTATCTAAACCAATTACATTAAACGTCCATGCAGATGATGCTAGCATCGATTCTATCATGGAAGTTTTAAAACAATACTTAGCATAAGTTTAGCAAGCCCCACCAGTTAGTGGGGCTTATTTTTTATGGTCTTACTTCAATTGTTTCTGTTGTAGCAATTGCTTCTGCCATCAACTCATCAATTTTTTCTGCAAGATTTTCTTCTGAACGTTTAATAATATTAAGATTTGGTTTTGTCACAGGATGTTTTGCTACAAAGATTGTACAGCAGTCTTCAAATGGTAAAATGGATGTTTCAAATGTATTAATCTTATGTGCAATATCAATGATATCTTGTTTATCGAATCCTATTACCGGACGATATACTGGTAATGTACAAACATCATTTGTTGCAGCTAAACTTTGCATTGTCTGGCTTGCCACTTGTCCAATACTTTCTCCTGTGATCAATCCTAAACATTTATTTTCTTTTGCAAAATGTTCTGCAATTTTCATCATATATCTTCTCATGATGATTGTTAATTCTTCATGAGGACATTTTTCGTAAATGTATAATTGGATATCTGTAAAGTTTACTACATGTAAATTAATTGGTCCTGAGTATTTTGCAACTAATTTTGCAAGATCTACTACTTTTTGTTTTGCACGTTCACTTGTATATGGTGGTGCATGGAAATAAGTTGCTTCAAGTGCCACCCCACGTTTTGCAATCATATAACCTGCAACTGGACTATCAATTCCACCTGATAATAACAGCATTGCTTTTCCATTTGTTCCTACTGGCATTCCACCTGCACCTGGAATAATTTCGGAATAAATATAAATTTCATCTCTTACTTCCAAGTTTAATTTCACATCTGGTTTATGCACATCTACACGAATTTCTGGGAATGCTTCTAAGATTGCTTCTCCTAATGCATAATTAATTTCCATCGAATTCATAGGGTAACTTTTCTTACCACGTCTTGCTTCTACTTTAAATGTGATATTTTTATCTGGATACATCTTATCCATATAATCTACTACAACCGCTTTTAAAGCTTCAAATCCATTGTCTTCCACATGCACTACTGGACAAATACCAACAATACCAAACACTCTCTTTAATGCTTCTACTGTTTCTTCATAATCATAGTAGCCTTCACATTCCACATAAATCCTAGCTTGTGCTTTATGCACATGAAATGTTCCATCTACATCTTTTAATGCATAACGAATTTGTTTCATCAATGCATCTTCGAACATATAACGGTTCTTTCCTTTTAAACCAATTTCTCCATATTTAATTAAAAAAGCTTGAAATTCCATTTTTTTCCTCTTTTCTTAATGTCTTGTATATTTTCTCAACATAGGTACACAATTATATAATGTTTCTAAAGTATAGTCAATTTCTTCTTTTGTGGTAAATTCTGAAAAACTGAAACGAATCGTTGAATCCAAATATTCCCTTCCAGTTCCAATGCCACGTAGCACTCCACTGATAGATGGATGGTTTGATGCACATGCAGAACCTGATGATACATAGATTCTTTTTTCTTCCAAGGTATGAAGTAATACTTCGCTTCGAATCCCTGCAAATCCCACACTGATAATATGTGGCGCACTCTCTTGATTACAACGGCCATGGATTTTAATATTATCAATTTTGGATAGACCTTCGATAAAGTACTGCTTTAATGAACGCATCTGTTCTATCTTTCTATCAAAATCTGTATAAATCTCTTTTGCTGCAAGACCTAATCCTGCAATTCCTGGAACATTTTCCGTACCGGAACGTACATTTCTCTGTTGTTCCCCACCAAACACAATTGGTTTGATCTTCACTTTTTCATTTACATAAAGAACCCCAGTTCCTTTTGGCCCATGAATCTTATGACCACTGATCGATAACAAATCTATTCCCATACGTTTTGGGAAAATACGATATTTTCCAAAGCCTTGTACTGCATCTACATGGAATAGGATATTACGGTTATAATTCTTCACCATACGGACTGCTTCTTCAATTGGCTGTACTGAGCCAATCTCATTATTCACATACATAATCGATACCAAAATAGTTTCTTCACACAATGCTTCTTTTAAAGCATCCAGCGAAATACGTCCTTCGTTATCTACCGGTAAATATGTGATACGGAACCCTTCTTCCTCTTCTAAATATCGCATCGTATTTAAAATAGCCGGATGTTCAATTGAGGATGTGATCAAATGCTTGCCTGCTCTATGATTGGCTCTTGCACATCCGATCAATGCAAGGTTATCACACTCTGTTCCTCCAGATGTGAAGAATAATTCTTTTTCCTGCACTTTTAACAGTTTCGCTAATCTTTCTTTTGCTTCTTTTATATAGTTCTCTGCATCGACACCTTTTTGATGCATGGAAGATGGGTTTCCATAATCTTCGCACATCACTTTGGAAACCAAATCTCGTACGCTTTCATAACATCTGGTCGTAGCCGAATTGTCTAAATATACTTCCATTGTCTTCACCTATTACTTCTTTCTATAAATTATGTGATTCACTTTCCAAATGATACATCAAAATCGAAAGTGTTGTAAGACCTGCTGTTTCTGTTCTTAAAATACGTTTTCCTAATGTGATCGCTTTTGCTCCCTGTTCCATGGCATACTCAACTTCTGATGTCTCAAACCCACCTTCTGGTCCTATGAAAATCCCTATTGATTGTCCTGGTTTTATATCTGATACAATACGTCTTGTCTCATCCATTCCTTCCGCAAGCTCATATGGTACAAGAAGTACATCTAACTGCTTTGCATAAGTTACTGCCTCTTTGTACGACATAACATCCGTTACTTTTGGAACTACTATTCGTCCAGATTGTTTTGCTCCTCCTTCTGCAATTGCATTCCAACGTTCTACTTTCTTAGCTGCTTTCTTATCATCTAATTTCACAACAGCACGTTTTGTAGCAACTGGAATGATCTCGTATGCACCGAGTTCCACTGCCTTTTGCACGATAAGTTCCATCTTATCACTCTTTGGAAGTCCTTGGAACAAATAAATTTTTGATGGTAATTCTGTATCTGCAGCTTCTTCTTTGACAATAGTTGCTATGACTTCATCAGCCGACATAGAAGCAATCTCACATAAATATTTTTTATTG
>CAYTRJ010000028.1:0-16438 GCA_964440185.1 uncultured Faecalimonas sp.
GAAAAAATGGCTGATGCTTCTACAATGGCTGGTATGGCATTTGCAAATGCATTCCTTGGAGTATGTCACTCAATGGCACACAAATTAGGTGCATTCCATCACTTACCACATGGTGTAGCAAACGCGCTTCTAATTACAGAAGTAATGAAATTCAACGCAACAGATGTACCAGCTAAAATGGGAACATTTTCACAATATCAATATCCACATGCATTAGAACGTTATGCAGAATGTGCGAGATTCGTTGGGGTATGCGGTAAAAATGACAAAGATACATTTGAAAAATTCTTAGTGAAAATTGAAGAATTAAAAGAAAGAGTAGGAATTAAAAAATCTATCAAAGAATATGGCGTAGATGAAACATATTTCCTTGAAACTTTAGATGAAATGGTAGAACAAGCATTTGATGATCAATGTACTGGTGCAAACCCAAGATACCCACTTATGAAAGAAATTAAAGAAATGTATTTAAAAGTATACTACGGTAACTAATACGTTCCTTTGATTTAAAAACATTAGGAGGGAAATGAAATGGAAGAAAGAGTACTTGTTTTAAAACGTAACTACAAAGAAGTCTTTCAATGTGGAGACAGCATTGTAAAAATGTTTGCCGAATCACATGGAAAAGCCAACGTATTCCAAGAAGCGCTTAACACATCACTTGTAGAAGAAGCAGGATTAGACATTCCAAAGGTGAAGAGTGTACAGCAAATGGAAGGAAAATGGTCGTTAGTGATTGATCATGTAGAAGGAAAAACTTTAGAAACAATCATGAAAGAAGACACAGAACACCAAGAAGCGTATCTGAATCAATTTGTTGATCTGCAGTTAGACATGTTCTCAAAGAAAGTTTCAAAACTCAAAAAGTTGAAAGATAAACTTGCAGAACAGATTAATAGCTTGAAAACAATTGATGCCACAACAAGATACGAGTTGATGACTCGTCTGAACAGTATGCCAAAACATGATAAGTTATGTCATGGGGACTTCAATCCAAGCAATGTTATTGTAAAAGAAGATGGTACAATGTGCATCATTGACTGGGCGCATGCAACACAAGGAAATGCAAGCGCCGATGCAGCAATGACATATTTGCAATTTGCATTACAAGACAAAGCATTAGCGGATTTGTATTTGAAATTGTTCTG
Organism: uncultured Faecalimonas sp.; assembly: GCA_964440185.1. GTDB lineage: Bacteria > Bacillota > Clostridia > Lachnospirales > Lachnospiraceae > Faecalimonas. The sequence goes on from CAYTRJ010000028.1 coordinate 1,149, forward strand.
TGAAAAAAGTGACACAGCAAGACAATACGTACAACAATGGTTACCAATTGTTGCAGCAGCACAATTAACCAAGGAAACAGAACAAGACAAAATCGACTTCTTATTATCATGGATTGATATTATTGATTTCCAATAATCCTAAGCAACAAAAAAACCGTATCCGGATTTTTATCTGGATGCGGTTTTTTGTTGCTTATTTTTCGTTATGTAAATGTTTATTTGCTGTAGAAAGCATTAATTTGATACGGTTTAATTGGTTTACTTCACTTGCACCTGGATCGTAGTCAATCGCCACAATATTTGCTTCTGGATGACGACGACGCAATTCTTTGATAACACCTTTTCCAACGACGTGGTTAGGAAGACAAGCAAATGGCTGTGTACATACAATGTTTGGAGCGCCTTGCTCGATCAACTCCAACATTTCTCCTGTAAGGAACCAGCCTTCACCAGTTTGATTTCCAAGAGAAACAATATCTTTTGCCATATCTGCCAGCTTTTCAATATGTGCTGGAGCATCAAAACGTTCGCTTGCTTCAAATGCTTTCGTAGCAGGAGAGCGGAGCCATTCTAAAGCCTTGATACCAAGGTTGCATAAGAATGCTGTTTTCTTGCTCATACCAAGTTTATTTGCTTTGAAGTTACTATTATAGAAGCAGTATAGGAAGAAGTCTAATAAATCTGGTACAACAGCTTCTGCGCCTTCTTGCTCTAATAATTCTACTAGGTAGTTGTTTGCTGCAGGAAGGAATTTTACTAGGATTTCTCCAACCACACCTACACGTGGCTTTTGGATATCCAATAATGGAAGCGTGTCAAAATCATGGATGATTTCTCTACACATTTTATTGAATTCACGTCGGCTGCATCTCTTTTGTGTGAGGAATGCAATGACTTTTTTCTTCCATGCTTCATGGAGTGCGTTGGCAGATCCTGGAGTTGCTTCATATGGTCTTGTGCGATAAAGGACACGCATAAAGATATCTCCAAATACCAATGCATATGCAGCTCTCATTGCAAGTGGAAGCGTCAGTTTAAATCCTGGATTATCTTCCAAACCGCTTAAGTTTAATGAGATAACTGGAATGTGACCATATCCAGCTTTTTCCAAAGCTCGTCTGATAAATCCGATATAGTTGGAAGCACGACAACCACCACCTGTTTGTGTGATGATGACAGCAATTTTGTCTGTATCATATTTCCCAGAAAGGATAGCTTCCATAATTTGTCCAACAACCATAAGAGATGGGTAGCAAGCATCGTTATTTACGTATTTGAGTCCGACATTTACAGCTGATTTGTTATCATTTCCTAGCACATCAATATGATATCCATAAGAACGGACAACAGGAGCAATCAATTCAAAATGGATTGGTGACATCTGCGGACAAAGAATAGTGTAATCTTTGCGCATTTCTTCTGTAAATTTCACTGGTGTGATAGAAGATGGTTTGATTTCACGTTTTTCTTTTAGCTGCTCGCGCACACGGATTGCAGATAGCAGTGAACGGATACGAATCTTAGCGGCTCCAAGATTGTTTACTTCATCGATTTTTAGAGAAGTATAAATCTTACCAGATTTTGTTAAAATATCAGATACTGCGTCGGTTGTAACTGCATCCAATCCACATCCGAAAGAGTTTAATTGGATCAGATCTAAGTTATCTTTTGTTTTTACATAGTTTGCAGCAGCATATAAACGAGAATGGTACATCCATTGGTCTACTACGATCAATGGTCGTTCCACTGGCTGTAAGTGTGAAATCGAATCTTCCGTTAATACAGCAATGTCATATGAATTGATCAATTCTGGAATACCATGATGTACTTCAGGGTCAATGTGATAAGGACGACCTGCAAGTACAATACCGCGTTTTCCAGTTTGATCCAAATATGCGATCGTTTCTTCTCCTTTACGGCGAATATCTTCGCGGCAGGCTTCTAATTCTTTCCAAGCAAGATGGACTGCGTTTTTGATCTCAGCAGCAGAAATAGAAAATTCTTGACTGAGACATTCGATCAATGCGGAAGAAATTGTTTCTTCACTCTTGAAAGAAAGGAAAGGATTTTTAAAATTAACTGTTCCGTGAATGATCTCATCCATATTATTTTTAATATTTTCTGCATAAGAAGTAACAATTGGACAGTTGTAATGGTTTGTTGCATCGGAAAATTCCTTGCGTTCGTATGGAATACATGGGTAGAAAATAAATTGGATTCCTTGGCGGATCAACCATTCAACATGACCATGTGCGAGCTTCGCTGGATAACATTCTGATTCACTTGGGATTGATTCAATACCAAGTTCATAAATCTTACGATTAGAAGCAGGCGATAATATAACACGGAAATTCAAAGCGTTGAAAAATGTGAACCAGAATGGATAATTTTCATACATGTTTAATACACGAGGAATTCCAACAGTTCCACGTACTGCTTTTTCTTCGGACATTGGTTTATAATTAAAATAGCGTTGCGCTTTGTATTCAAAAAGGTTCGGCATACTATTTTTCGCTTTTTCTTTTCCAAGACCACGTTCGCAACGGTTACCAGTGATAAAACGACGATTACCACTGAATTTATTGATAGTAAGACGGCAATTATTTGTACAACCCTTACATTTTGTCATACTGGTTGTATATTCCATCTTTTCGATTTCATCAATAGAAAGCATAGTCGTTCCTTTTTCTTCACTATAACGTTCTCTGGCAATCAGAGCTGCACCGAAGGCACCCATGATACCAGCAATATCTGGACGAACTGCTTCACAATTTGCGATTGTTTCAAAACTGCGAAGAACTGCGTTGTTATAAAAAGTACCACCTTGTACAACAATTCTTTTGCCTAATTCAGAAGCATCAGAAACTTTGATTACTTTGAATAAAGCATTTTTGATAACGGAGTATGCAAGACCAGCAGAAATATCAGCTACTGAGGCTCCTTCTTTTTGAGCTTGCTTAACTTTTGAGTTCATAAATACGGTGCATCGTGTACCGAGATCGATAGGGTGGTTTGCAAACAATGCTTCATGGGCAAAATCTTGTACAGAGTAGTTCAAAGATTTTGCAAAAGTTTCGATGAAGGAACCGCAACCAGAAGAACAAGCTTCGTTTAATTGAACACTGTCAACAGTCTTATTTTTGATTTTAATGCATTTCATATCTTGTCCACCAATGTCTAAGATACAATCTACATCTGGTTCGAAAAAGGAAGCTGCATAGTAATGTGAAACAGTTTCTACTTCTCCTTCATCCAGCAAGAGAGCTGCTTTGATCAAGGCTTCTCCGTATCCGGTAGAGCATGAGTGAGCAATGGTAACACCTTCTGGTAACTGACTGTAAATATCTTTGATCGCATTGATTGTTGTTCCAAGTGGATCTCCATCATTTCCGTGATAGAAGGAGTAGAGAAGTGTTCCGTCTTCACCAACCAATGCAGCTTTTGTTGTGGTTGATCCAGCATCGATTCCTAAAAAGGCTTTTCCTTTATAAGAAGCAAGATCTTTTACAGGAACTTGATGCTTTGCATGTCTTTCGATAAAAGCATTGTAATCTTTTTCTGTTGCGAATAAAGGATCAAGACGCTCCACTTCAAAGTCCATTTTAATATGATTTGCTAAGCGGTTTTGCATGTCACGAAGGGAAATATGTAAGTCACGTTTCGAGTTAAGTGCAGAACCGATAGCCGCAAATAAATGTGAATTTGCAGGCATGATAGCATGTTCATCGTCTAAATTCAATGTGCGGATAAATGCATGACGAAGTTCTGATAAAAAGTGAAGAGGTCCTCCTAAAAATGCAACATGACCACGGATCGGTTTTCCACATGCAAGACCACTGATCGTTTGATTTACTACTGCTTGGAAAATAGAAGCAGCAAGGTCTTCTTTGGAAGCTCCATCGTTGATGAGTGGCTGAATATCTGTTTTTGCAAAAACACCACAACGAGCTGCGATAGAATAAAGTGCTTTATAATTCTTTGCATACTCATTTAATCCAGTAGCATCTGTTTGCAATAGAGATGCCATCTGGTCGATGAAAGAACCAGTACCACCAGCGCAGATCCCGTTCATTCTTTGTTCGACATTTCCACCTTCAAAGTAAATGATCTTTGCATCTTCTCCTCCAAGTTCGATTGCAACATCTGTCTGTGGTGCAGTATCTTGAAGTGCTGTAGACACAGCAATTACCTCTTGGACAAAAGGAACTCCAAGATGTTTCGCAAGTGTTAGTCCACCAGAACCTGTGATGACTGGTGAAACAGAAATTGCTCCTAATTTATAAATGGCACGGCCAAGGAGATCAGAAAGTGTTTCCTGAATATTGGCGAAGTGTCTTTCGTAGTCGGAGAATAATACATCATGCTGTTCGTCGAGAATAGCAATTTTAACGGTTGTTGAGCCGATATCTATTCCCAAAGTATATTGATTTCTTTGATTCATATATGTACTCCTTGTAGAAAAAATTTTCTTCTTTATTAATAAGTAAAAACACGTATAAACATACAAAGTGTATTTTACTCCTTTTTCATGAAAAGTACAAATAAAAAATTGCCAATGAAAGTAAAGAATTAGTAAAAAATTTATATAAAAAAGAAAAAATCGAAGAATTGCACAACTTGGATTGACAAAGTGGTTTGCTAGAAGATAAAATGAAGTCCATATGATGATATAGAGAGGAGAATGAAATCTATGAATTGGATGGATAAGCTAGAGCGAAAGTTCGGCAGATATGCAATCCCGAATTTGATGTATTACATTATTATCTTGTATATCGTGGGATTTGTACTTGAATTGATTAATCCAAGTTTTTACTATCAATACTTATCATTAGATGCATATGCGATATTGCATGGTCAAGTGTGGAGGATATTAACATTTTTGATTCAGCCACCAGCATCAGATACATTGTTTATGGTATTTGCGTTATACTTATATTATATGATTGGTAGAGAATTAGAGTATGCATGGGGATCATTTCGATTTAACTTATACTTTTTCGTAGGTGTGATTTTCCACGTTGTTGCAGCAATTGTAACATTCTTAGTACTCGGTATCTCATTACCTTTAGGAACAGGCTATTTGAATTTATCACTGTTCTTTGCTTATGCGACAATTTATCCGAATCAACAGTTTTATCTTTTTATGGTAATTCCAATAAAAGTAAAATATTTGGCGTGGATTGACGCAGCATATTTCGCATATGCAATCTTACAGGCATTTATGCCATCTTATGGTGGGAATGCTCTTTACGGTGTGTTATTCCAAGCAAATGCATTAGCAGCATTTGTGTCTATTTTGAATTTCTTGCTGTTCTACTTGTCGAGCAGAAAAGTAAAACGATACGCACCAAAAGAAGTGCGAAGAAGACAAAACTACCGTAAGCAAGTAAGAGAAGGAAGAGAACAATCATATGCAAATGGTGCAAAACATCGCTGTGCAGTTTGTGGCCGCACAGAGTTAGATGATCCTACATTAGAATTCCGCTACTGCTCAAAATGTAATGGGAATCATGAGTATTGTCAGGATCATTTGTTTACACATGAACATATTAAATAGATATAAAGGAGAAATTGGATGAAGAAAACAAAAATTATTTGCACGATGGGACCGAACACGAACGATAGAGGTCTAATGAAACGCTTAGTAGAAAATGGAATGGATATTGCTCGTTTCAACTTTTCTCATGGTGATCATGAAGAACAAAAATCAAGAATGGATTTATTAAAAGATGTTCGTGAAGAAGTAGGAAAACCAGTTGCAATTCTTCTAGATACAAAAGGTCCAGAAATTCGTACAGGTGTATTGAAAGATGACCAAAAAGTAATGTTAGAACAAGGACAAACTTTTACACTTACAACAGAAGAGATTGTAGGTGATGCTAACAGAGTTTCTATCACATATGATGGATTAGCTGAAGATGTAGAAGTTGGGAAAAAGATTTTGATCGATGATGGTTTGATTGAATTAGAAATCAATAAGATCGAAGGAAGTGAAATTGTTTGTACTGTTATCAATGGTGGTGAGTTAGGACAAAAGAAAGGTGTAAATGTACCAAATGTCCCAGTTCGTCTTCCAGCGATCACAGAAAAAGATAGAGCAGATATTATTTTTGGTGCAGAACAAGGTGTTGACTTTATTGCAGCTTCTTTTGTACGTTCTGCAGAAGCAATCCGTGAAATCAAAGCAATCTTAAAAGAATGTAAAGCATCACACATTGCAGTTATTGCAAAGATTGAAAATGCAGAAGGAATTGATAATATTGATGAAATCATCAAAGCTGCAGATGGTGTTATGGTTGCTCGTGGAGATTTAGGGGTAGAAGTACCAGCGGAAGAAGTTCCATATTTACAAAAGATGTTGATTCAAAAATGTAATGATAATTACAAGCAAGTTATTACAGCAACACAAATGTTAGATTCTATGATGAGAAATCCAAGACCAACAAGAGCAGAAGTTACTGACGTTGCAAATGCGGTATATGATGGTACAGATGTTGTTATGTTATCAGGCGAAACAGCACAAGGTAAATATCCTTTAGAAGCGTTACAAATGATGGTTCATATTGTGAAAAATGCAGAAGACCATTTAGATTACGAAGCATTATTAGAAAAAGCACAACAACACCGTAGAAAAGGTATTTCAAGTGCAATCAGCTATTCAACAGTAGCAACAGCGTATAACTTAAAAGCAAAATGCATTATTACGCCAACTGTAACAGGTGCAACAGCAAGAATGGTATCAAAATTCAAACCAGAAGCAGTGGTAGTTGGTGTTACACCAAATGAAGAAACACTTCGTAAGATGCAGATTTACCGTGGCGTATGTCCAGTAAAATCGCTTCCAAATGATACAACAGAAGCAATTTGCGAAGAAGCGATCAACCTTGCAAAAGAAAAAGAATTTGTAGAAGCAGGAGATATCGTTGTATTAACATCAGGAATTCCTTCACCAACAATTAAAAAGTCACATGAAGGCATGAGTAATATGATGCGAATTGTGACAGTAGAATAATGAGCATGAAAAAAGTTCGGAATTTTGTTTCCGAACTTTTTTGTTATTTTTGAACAGATTCTTTTAATAATTTTGCAACAGTTCCAGAGAGTAGGAACAATGCAATCAAGTTTGGAATCGACATGAAACCGTTGAAAGTATCTGCAATATTCCAAAGTAAACCAAGATCCATTGTTGCACCGACAATAGCAACAAGTGAATAAACAACCATGAATGGTTTGATAACTTTTTCGGAGAAGATGAACTCCAAACATCTTGCTCCATATAATCCCCATCCTAAGATAGTAGAAAATGCGAAGCAGCAGAGGGCAATTGCTGTGAAAATTGTAACCCAGTTACCATATGTAACAACAAAACCACTAATAGTTAATTCTGCGCCGGCTGCAACACCATATTGGAAGGTTGTTCCGCTGCAGAGAATGGTAAGAGCTGTAAGTGTACAAATAAGGATAGTATCTGTAAACACTTCAAAGATTCCGAAAAATCCTTGGTGGATCGCGTTATCGGTATCGGCACTGGCGTGTGCAATGGAGCCTGTACCAAGTCCGGCCTCATTTGAAAAGATACCACGAGAAACACCACGTTTCATACTAATAAAGAAACTTCCGAGCACACCACCTGTAACTGCTTGTGGCTGGAAAGCACCTTTGAAAATAGATGCGAATACAGTTGGGACAGAATCAAGATTTAAAAGAATTACGCCAACTGCGAGAACAACATAAAAAACAGCCATAAAAGGAACTAATTTTTCTGTTACCTTGGCAAGTCGTTTGATACCACCAAGAAGTACCATGGCTACAATGATCGCAATTATGATACCAATGATCAGACTTACTGTTTTTGTTCCATCTTCTGTTATAAGACCAAAACTAAGAAGCATAGTGTTGATGGAAGTTGTGATGGTATTTACTTGTGTGGCGTTTCCTGTACCAAATACAGTTAATACACCGAGAATTGCATAAAGATAAGCTAGCCACATCCATTTTCTGCCAAGACCATTTTTGATATAGTACATTGGTCCACCTACATAATCACCATGTGCATTCTTCTCACGAAAATGAACGGCTAATGTGACTTCAGCAAATTTTGTACACATACCAAGAAGAGCAGATGCCCACATCCAGAATACAGCACCTGGACCACCTAAAGCAATAGCACCAGCTACTCCTGCGATGTTACCAGTTCCTACAGTTGCGGCAAGGGCAGTGCAGACTGCTTGGAATGGGGTGATGCTTCCGTCTTTAGCATCGGATTTGGAAAAAATCTTACCGACAGTTGATTTCAATGCATAGGGAAATTTGCGGATCTGTACGAAACGAGTGCGAAAACTCATGACAAGACCGACACCGATAATACAGATCATAGCAGGTACACCCCAGATGAAGTCGTTTATGACTCCATTGATTTGTTCAATTGTATTTAACATGATAGTACCTCTTTCTTTTGTTTTAATGCGTTAATATTGAAAAATAATAGCATATTTTAAGAGGATTGTACAGAAAAGAAGTTCCTTTATTCTTTTCATTTTTGATTGAAACTGGAAAATTACTATGCTATAATAATCAAGATTGCGGACGCAGAAAGCCGAGACCACTGAAAAGTCTATTTACGGAAGTGGATTTTTCAGTTGTTTCGGACATCCGGATCAAGTCAAAATTAAAGGAGAATTATATATGTTTAAACAATTCGAAATGGAATTAGCTGGTAGAACTCTTCGCGTAGACATTGGAAGAGTAGCAGCTCAAGCAAATGGTGCAGCACTTATGCACTATGGAGAAACAGTTGTATTATCAACAGCAACAGCTTCAGAAAAACCAAGAGAAGGAATTGATTTCTTCCCTTTAAGTGTAGAATATGAAGAAAAATTATATGCAGTAGGTAAAATCCCAGGAGGATTTAATAAGAGAGAAGGAAAAGCATCTGAAAATGCAATTCTTACATCACGTGTAATCGATAGACCAATGAGACCATTATTCCCAAAAGACTACAGAAATGATGTAACACTTAACAACTTAGTAATGTCTGTTGATCCAGATTGCAGTCCAGAATTAACAGCAATGTTAGGTTCAGCAATTGCAACAGCAATTTCAGATATTTCATTTGATGGACCAACATCAACAACACAAGTTGGTTTGATCGATGGTGAATTCGTATTCAATCCAAATGCAGCTCAAAGAGCCGTATCTGATCTACAATTAACAGTTGCTTCAACAAGAGATAAAGTTATCATGATTGAAGCTGGTGCAAATGAAGTACCAGAAGATAAAATGATCGAAGCAATCTTTGCAGCTCACGAAGTGAACCAAGAAGTGATCAAATTCATTGATACGATCGTTGCTGAATGTGGAAAAGAAAAACATGCTTATACAAGCTGTGCAGTTCCTGAAGAATTATTTGCAGCAATGAAAGAAATTGTAACTCCAGAAGAAATGGAAGTTGCAGTATTTACAGATGAAAAACAAGTAAGAGAAGAAAACATTCGTGTAATCCGTGAAAAATTAGAAGAAGCATTTGCTGAAAACGAAGAATGGTTAGCTATTTTAGGAGAAGCTTTATATCAATATCAAAAGAAAACAGTTCGTAAGATGATCTTAGTTGATAAAAAGCGTCCAGATGGAAGAAAGATTGATGAAATCAGAAAACTTGCTGCTGAAACAGACATCATTCCTAGAGTACATGGTTCTGCAATGTTCACACGTGGACAAACACAAATCTGTACAATTACAACATTAGGACCTTTATCAGATGCACAAAAATTAGATGGATTAGATGAAGCAGAAACATCTAAGAGATACATGCATCACTACAATTTCCCATCATATTCTGTAGGGGAAACAAAACCATCAAGAGGACCAGGACGTCGTGAAATTGGACATGGTGCTTTGGCAGAAAGAGCTTTAGTTCCAGTACTTCCAAGTGAAGCGGAATTTCCATATGCAATCCGTACAGTATCAGAAACATTTGAATCAAATGGTTCTACATCACAAGCAAGTATCTGTGCATCAAGTATGTCACTTATGGCAGCTGGTGTACCAATCAAAGCGGCTGTTGCAGGCATCTCAGCAGGTCTTGTTACAGGGGAAACAGATGATGATTACTTAGTATTAACAGATATCCAAGGTCTTGAAGATTTCTTCGGAGACATGGACTTCAAAGTAGCTGGTACACACAAAGGTATCACAGCAATCCAAATGGATATTAAGATCCATGGTTTGACAAGACCAATCATCGAAGAAGCAATTGCGTGCACAAAGAAAGCTAGAACATACATCTTAGATGAAGTTATGCAAAAAGCAATTGCACAACCACGTGAAGAAGTTGGACAATATGCTCCAAAGATTCGTCAAATGCAAATCGATCCAGCTAAGATTGGGGAAGTTGTTGGGCAACGTGGTAAAACAATCAATGCAATCATTGAACAAACAGGTGTTAAGATCGATATCACAGATGACGGAGCAGTATCAGTATGTGGTGTAGATGCAGCGAAGATGGATGAAGCAATGAAAATGATTGCAACAATCGTAACTGATTTTGAAGCTGGAATGGTATTTGAAGGAACTGTAATTGCAATCAAAGAATTTGGAGCATTTGTTGAATTTGCACCAGGTAAAGAAGGTATGGTTCACATTTCTAAGATTTCAAAAGAAAGAATCAAACAAGTAGAAGATGTACTTACATTAGGCGATAGAGTAAAAGTAGTATGTCTTGGAAAAGATAAAATGGGCAGAATCAGCTTCTCAATGAAAGATGTTGTAGAAGAAGGCGAAACTGCTGCAGTAACAGAAGAATAAGAGAATGAAAAGTGCTAGAGCGTTTGTTCTAGCACTTTTTTTGTATCGTTGCACAAGATGGCAAGAAAACGGTATATTTCAGAACTTCCTTCATATATTGTTTAAAGAGGTGACTAGATGAAGGAAAAGGAAATTACACAGATACTGGCAAAAGATGTGCGAAGAGCAATTGAGAGAGAACAATTAAAATGGGAAGAACTGCAAGAAATAAGGTTGCGTGTAGGACATCCTGTTATTTTATTGTATCAAAATGAAGAACGGATTCTGAAATACATTGTATGTGAAAGGGATTTGAATGAAACGATGGAATATGTCAGCAATTATTCTTTATATGCCTATGAAAATGAATTGCGTCAAGGATTTATTACGATAGAAGGTGGACATCGGGTTGGCGTAGCAGGACAAGTTTTAAGTGAACAGGGGAATGTGAAAAAAATGAAGCAGATTTCCTCTTTGAATATTCGTATTTCTCATGAGGTGATTGATTGTGCAGAACCGATTTTTCCATACATTACATATAATAAGCAGGTATGCCACACACTGATCATTTCACCACCAAAATGTGGTAAAACTACTATGCTTCGTGATGTGATCAGACAAATTTCTAATGGAAATAAATGGGTGAAAGGATGTACAGTCGGTGTAGTAGATGAGCGTTCGGAATTAGCAGGATGCTATCAAGGAATTCCACAAAATCACGTAGGGATGCGAACAGATGTGTTGGATTGTTGTCCGAAGGCAGAAGGAATGCTTATGCTGATCCGTTCTATGTCACCACAGGTAATCGCAGTGGATGAAATTGGAAGTGCAGATGATGTAAGGGCAATGGAGTATGCGATGCATTGTGGATGCAAGATGATTGCCACCGTACATGGAAATTCTATGGAAGAAATCCGTAAAAAACCGATTTTGGATGATTTGATCCGAAAGAGAAGATTTGAACGCTATATTGTATTGCGAAATGGAAAACACATTGGTGAGGTAGATAGTGTGTATGATGAGCGTGGAAGTTTAATATATCGAGAAGCTGCTTATGGTTAGATGGATAGGATATGTATGTATTTTTATAGGATGCACAGGAATTGGCTTGTATAAAAGTGAGGAATTGAAGAAGAGAGAACAAGAATTACAGGAGTTACAGCAAATTTTTTCTGCTTTACAAAAGGAAATAGAATATACAAGGACTCCAATTGGAGAAATTTTAAAAAATATTAGCTGTAAAACAAGTGAGACATATCAATGCTGGCTCGAAACACTTTCCAAACGATGTAATGAAAAGGGATATCAAACCTTTGACGTGATATGGAATGAGAGCATAAAACTTTTAGAAGAAAGTCGGTTGACACAAGATGAGATTGCAGATTTGAAACAAGTGGGAGGACATTTGCAGCAGTCAGAAGCAATTTCGTTGTTCTTGGAACGGTTGGACTATTGCATGCAAAATACAAGGAGAGAAAATGAAACGAAAAGAAAGTTGTACAAAAGCCTTGGGGTGATGGCAGGTGTGTTTCTGGTCATTTTGCTTTTGTAGAAAGGAGTATCGGTGGAAATCAATCTGATTATGAAAATAGCAGCAGTCGGAATTTTAGTATCTATATTGAGTCAGGTACTAAAACACAGTGGGAGAGAGGAGCAGGCTTTTCTTACAAGCTTTGCAGGATTGCTCCTTGTACTCTTTTGGATCTTGCCCTATATAACAGAACTATTTCGAGAGATACAAGCATTATTTGAATTGTAGGAGAGAAAAATGAGTGTAATACAGATTGGAGTTTTAGGGGTAGCAGGTGTTTTGTTTGCGGTACAGCTAAAACAGTTAAAAGCAGAAACAGCAGTTTATCTTTGTGTTTGCGTTGGCGTTTTCATTAGTTTGAGCATGTTTGGGCACCTGAAAGTTTTAGTTGATACGATTCGAGAAATCTCCAGTTTTGTGGATGTAAAGACAGGCTATATTACCATCTTGTTGAAAATGCTTGGAATTACCTATTTGTCTGAATTTGCATCAAGTATATGCAAGGATGCAGGGTATCAAGTGATCGCGTCTCAAATCGAACTATTTGGGAAAATATCCATTCTGGTCCTAAGCATTCCTGTTATGTTGGCTTTGTTGGAAACCGTACAGGAGTTTTTAAAATGAAAAAATTCGGAATATGTTGTGCGATATGGTGTTGCTTACTCTTTCTGCCTATGACTGTTTCAGCAGCCCAGACGGAACTAGATACCTATGATTTTTCAAAAATCGAAGAGGTGTTGGATGATATTTTTCCCAATGAGAAAATACAGCTAAAAGATATGATTGGAAAACTGATCGATGGTGAAACTTCCTTTTCTCTTACATTTCTAATAGATTTGCTCAAAGAACAATTTTTTTATGAAATAAGACATAGCAAAGAAAGTTTTATCCATATTTTGCTGGTTGCAATTTTAGCAGCCGTATTTTCTAACTTTTCGGATGTGTTTCATAGCAAGCAGGCAGCAGAAATCGGGAGCTCGATCATGTACCTGCTGTTGGTCACTATTTGCATGAACAGCTTCCGGGTAGTTCTATCTGGTATGAGAGGGCATATTGAACACCTCGCAGATTTCATGAAAGTCTTGGGGCCGGTTTATTTTTTGGCAGTGGCGGTTGCTACAGGTACGAGTACCTCTCTATCGTTTTATCAAATTGTGTTGTTTGTGATTTTATTAGTAGAAATGCTGATATTAAATTTTTTGCTGCCTGTTATACAGATTTATTTTGTTGTGCGTATTCTAGATGAGTTTACTCCAGAAATGCATTTGTCAAAATTTGCAGAACTGATAGAGACAATTGTGTCGTGGACATTGAAAACGCTTCTGGCATCTGTGCTTGGATGGAGTGTGATACAACGTTTGTTGACACCGGCTATTGATACGGTAAAAAGAAGCGTATTGACAAAAGGTGGAGAAATGATTCCTATTTTAGGGGATGCAATAGGAGGGACCACGGAGATACTTTTGGGGACGGCTGTTTTGATCAAAAACGGTATAGGCGTTGCCGGAATGATAATCTGCATTGCAATCTGCTTGGTTCCATTGATACAAATGGCTGTGATCACATTTTTATATCAGTTGATCGCGGCAGTGATCCAGCCGATTTCAGACAAACGGATGGTGGAGTGCTTGTCTAGTATGGCAGCCGGAACAAAATTGCTGCTTCGGATCATATTTACAACAGGAGTATTATTTTTACTGACTATTGCAGTTGTAGCAACGACGACAGGAGGGTGATGGATGTTAGCATATATATGAATGGCTTCAAAATATTGTGTTTTATTTGGTGCTTGCTGTTATTGTTTTACAGATGACTCCAAATGATAGTTATCGCAAATACATACGATTTTGTACAGGTTTGATTTTGATTTTGCTATTATCTGGTCCAATATTAAAAATTGCAGACATGCAAAGTTATCCAAGCGATGTCTTAGAAGAAAAATGGAAAGAGCTGGAGGAATTGATAGAGGATGAAATTCAAGTTCGATAAAAATCAATGGCTTCTAGTAGCACTAGTAGGAATTTTGCTGGTGGTAATTGCCATTCCTACACAGTCTACGGAAAAAGATGTTACAGAAGCTTCGACAGAAATCGAAAAACGATTAGAGGAAATGCTTGTAAAAGTAGATGGAGTAGGCGAAGTTTCTGTTATGATCACTTTTCAAGAAGATGATGTTGTGGAAGGAATTGTGGTTGTTGCAGAAGGTGGGGGAGAAGCAGTTGTAGTACAGAAGGTGACGGAAGTAGTCCAAGCATTATTTCCAGTGGACTCGCATAAGATTAAGGTGATAAGAGGAAAATAAATCATTAGGAGGTTCCATTTGAAACGATTATTTAAGAAAAATCAAATCATGATCACAGCTCTGGCGCTTATGATCGCAGCGGCAGGTTATCTGAATTTTTCAGATCGCTTATTCCAAGAAAAAGCAACGAGCTCAGATGCTGAAGTGGCCAATCAGGAATTGCTGGATATCAGTATGGAAGAAGCCAATGGAGAAATTGACAGTGAACCTGGAGAAGCAGTTCTGACAAGTGCAAGTAATGTGGTGGCAGAAGCAAAAATAACGAGGGAACAAGTACGTGCGCAAAATAAAGAAACGTTGCTTGAAATTATAGATAATGAAAATTTGAGCGAAGCGCAAAAGCAAGATGCAGTTACAGAAATGATTGAGATGACACAGTTGGCGGAACAAGAAACTTCGGTGGAAACAATGTTGCTGTCAAAAGGTTTTACGGAAGCAGTTGTAACGATTACGGAAAAAGGAGCAGATGTAGTAGTTCACAAAGCAGAAATCTCTGACGCCAATTTGGCACAAATTGAGGACATCGTAACAAGAAAAACAGGAATTGCACCTGAAAATATTGTAATAACACCGATTGCAGGGAACGAATAGATGTGATAAACTATAAAAGTATGCGTAGGAAGATATTATAAGATATATAGGAGAATGTTATGTCACACATTACAAATGAGATAA
>CAYTRJ010000029.1:0-15672 GCA_964440185.1 uncultured Faecalimonas sp.
AAAGTTTACAAAAATACCTTGTGCTGTTTCTGGTCTTAAGTAAACTGTATTTTTTGCATCTTCTGTAACACCTTGGAATGTTTTGAACATTAAGTTAAATTGACGAATTTCTGTAAAATTATGTTTTCCACACGATGGACATGGAACATTATGTTCTTCTATCCATGCTTCCATTTGTTCTTTTGACCATGCATCAACACTTTCTGTTAATTCAATTCCATTTTCTTTTGCAAATCCTTCAATAACTTGATCTGCACGGAATCTTTCCTTACATTCTTTACAGTCCATAAGAGGGTCACTAAATCCACCCAAATGTCCTGATGCAACCCATGTTTGTGGGTTCATTAAAATCGCACAATCAACCCCTACATTATAAGGATTTTCCATAATGAATTTTTGCCACCATGCTTTTTTAACGTTATTTTTTAATTCTACACCGAGATTTCCGTAATCCCATGTATTAGCAAGTCCTCCATATATTTCAGATCCTGGATAAACAAAACCTCTTGATTTGGCTAATGCCACGATTTTTTCCATTGTTTTTTCCATCTTCGTTTTCCTCTCTTTTATGAATCCTTAATGTCTATCATTATAACCAACCCCATGTACTTTGTCAATTTTCTTAGACAATGCACATTTCTAAGATTTCTAACGATTTAAAATGTTTCTCAACATGAATGTTCATATATTGTTTCATGATTTTTCGCAGCTGTTCCAGCACTTCATCCGTCACCATAAATGTATATAGCTTTTCAATTGGTGACGAAACAATGAATTGCAGCGTATACAATGTGGAATCACATGCCGCCAATCCGTCTGGTGCAAGCATTTTGCACTCTTCGCAGATCAAACCATGATTTTTGCTGCTAAATACAACGTTACGATCCTCCGCCCCACAGTTCACACATCGAAAGACTTCCGGATATTCTCCATTGATCACCAGCGTCTTCAGCTCGAATATGTAACGCACAAGTTCGCGCTTAATCTTTCCTGAGCTAAGCGCTCGTAATGTCTGATACAGTAATTTCAGCATTTGCATTTCATCATTGTATTCCTTGGCATAATAATCAGCTAACTCCATAAAATAGAAGCCATAATAAGCGCTCTCAAAATCTGTTGTAAGCTCCATAAAATAGTTTGATATATTTGCCTGCATCAAATTATATGAACTTCTGCCTTCGTACAATACAAACTCTCCAAAAATAAATGGATTGGTAACTCCCATCAAACTATTGTTTTGTCTCCTCGCATTTTTGGCAAAAGCAGATATCTTTCCTTTTTCCTTTGTTAAAAGAACAATACGCTTATCATACTCACCTATGGGGGTTGCTGAAAGTATCATCCCTGTTACTGTCACTGTCTGATTCAACTACACTCTCTCCCACATGTTTCTCATCTTCATTGAAACAATTTTTATAATTTAAATAATCTACAACACTTCCTGTTTGAATAAATGTTGTCCACAACTCTTCTGTTTGCATGAGGAATTCCTCCTTGATGTCTTCTGCTTGATATCTTTAGAATCCCCATTCAAACAAATCTCATACTTCTCTATTCATCCTTTGTATATCCAAAATTACGGATTAAGAAATCACTGTCTCTCCAATCCTTCTTAACTTTTACCCACAATTTTAAATTTACTTTACAATCCAGTAATTTTTCGATTTCAAAACGTGCTGTACTTCCAATCTTTTTCAGCATAGCGCCTTGTTTTCCAATAATAATTCCTTTATGCGAGTCTCGTTCACAAATGATCGTGGCATCAATATCCATCATATTCTTACGTCCCTTCATCTGATCGATTGCCACTGCAATCCCATGAGGAATTTCATCATTTAAGCAATGCAATGCTTTTTCACGAATGATTTCCGCTACAATCTGACGTTCTGGCTGATCTGTCACGGTGTCTTCATCATAAAATTGTGGACCATATGGTAAATATTTTAAGATTACTTTTACTAATTCATCTGTATTCATACCTGTTCTAGCTGAAACTGGTACTATTGCAGCAAAATCATAAATTTTTCGGTATGCTTCAATAAAAGTAAATACCTCATCTTTTTTCACCATGTCAACTTTGTTGATTACAAGAACAACCGGTGTTTTTACTTTCTTGAGCTGTTCTGCAATATGTTTTTCACCAGCTCCGATAAATGTAGACGGTTCCACCAGCCACAGTACCACATCTACTTCATTCAAAGTACGTTCCGCTACATTTACCATATATTCGCCTAATTTATTTTTTGCTTTATGGATCCCTGGCGTATCCACAAAAACAATCTGTCCTTCTTCTGTTGTCAGCACTGTTTGAATTCGATTTCTTGTTGTTTGTGGTTTGTTGGATGTAATTGCAATTTTTTGCCCGATCAAATGATTCATTAATGTAGATTTTCCTACATTTGGTCTTCCTATTAATGTTACAAATCCTGATTTGTAATCTGCTCTCATATGTTCTCCTTTTATTTAAAATAAACTTCTAGTTTCTAAGAACAATTCTTTTTGTTCCTCAATTTTTTCTTCATTTCCTACTACACAGAAACAGTCACATTCTAATACTGCTTTCACAATCGCAGCAAGTTTTCGAATGTCTTCTACTGTTGCATCTAAAATCTGTTCACGTTCTTCCAAAATCATCTCTTCCGATACGTGATTCATATAAAGGTTCAAAGAACGATCCCCTTTTGCAACAGGTGTCAATGGTTGGTCAATATTGCTCATCGTTCCAATGATATATTTTGTCATATCCCGTTCACTCACAGCAAAGTTCTCCAGATATTCCACAACTCCTTCGTAAATCTGATTCGTCTTTTCTAAATTCGGGTCACGGTATGACATAAAGTATCCATCACCTAATCGTGAGAAATTACTCATGCAGCCATACGCCCCACCTTTCACACGTACATTTTGCCACAAATAATCATAGCTCAAAATTACTTTTAAAATCTGAAGTGCGCCTGTGTATTCTAGGCCCGCATCTATAAAGTTGCCGCTTCTTGCAACATATTGTACTTTCGAAGAAGTCTTAAATCCTTCATTCTTCTTTTCGCAAAATAGCACACATCTTTTTTCTTCTACTTTCTCTGTGAATAATCCTTTTTTCAATCCACAAACCAAAGTCTCCATGTTTTCCAATCCTTTTCTGCTTGCTGTGAAGCTAATCATCATGTTCTCAGGGCGGAATATTGTCTTTGTAAGTCTTGTTAAACGCGCGATCAATTGCTCTTTTTCATCTTCAAAATGTTCTTCCAGCTGTTTGATCACTTCGTAATAGCCAACACCTGCACAAAGATCTTTGAATTTCGACAAAGGTGACAAGTAAGACATTGCTCTTTGCGCTGCTGTCACATGACCTGCAGATTGAAAACGCATTTGCAATCTAGATTTTGTCATTGCCAAAATTTCTTTCAAACGTTTTTCATCATCCAATTTTGATCTTGTCAAAATCTCTTCCATCATTGCAAATGTTACTGAAAGTTTTTCATATAATGCCTTTCCTTTGATTTCAAATGTTGCTTTAAATTCTTTTTCTTTTACTTTTGTGACATTTGGATATAATTCTAATGAAGTTCCTATTCCACCTGTATGAACATTGATTTCATTGAATAATTCTCCATACTCATAATTTTCTGTGTCGATCACGCCAAGTACCGCTTGTAAAAAACCTACATATGGTAAATCTTCTGCCGCTACACCTGACAGATCAAACATCACATCTATATAACCGATGCCATTGGTATCAATTTCATGGAAAAGCATCTTAGTGTCCGCTAATTTCATTTCTTCATTATAGAGCGGCGCAATCTCACGCTTTATATCACAGCGTTCCAGCACTGGAATCTTTTCCATATTTTCTAGAGATTCTTCTGCTTCTTGATATGCTTCTAAAGCTGCTGTATCTAAAACCAGCTGTTGTATTGCCTCTTCACTTAAACTTGCTTTGTAAGCTTTTAACTTTTCTTCTAACGCTTTATCTAAACGTTGTGTACGTCCCTTTTCTGGTTTTACTACTACGATAGTCCCATGTGTATTATCCAGTAAATACGTTTGGATCAATTTTTCAAAATATCCGTTTTTCACCTGTTTTTTCAAAAAGTCAAATGTTTCAATTGCTTCCACATGAAGAAATGGCTGTTCATCATCATAAAGCCAGCTATCAAACATTTGCAATACGTAGATCAATCCTTTTGGATAATTCCCAAAGTCGGCTTCGCGATAGCGGAATTCATGATAATTAATCCCTGCTTCTAATGCCTTTTGATCCATCCCGTCTTTCACAATTGTTGAAAGTGTGTCCTCTATAACTTTCACAAATGCTTCTTTCTGTTCCACATTTGCATTTTTCGCAATCACAGAAAACATTGGCTGCAATACACCATTATCATAAGAACCCATTACATCTTTTCCGATGCCCGCATCTAAAAGTGCCTTCTTAAGTGGTGCCCCTGGCGCTGATAGTAAGGCATAATCCAAAATCTCAAATGCAAGATATAGTTCTTTTTCCAAACTTGTTCCAATGACTTTATTGTAAGAAAGGTATGTGTTGTCCTCTTCCTCTTCGTTACTTGCGATAGAATATTCTTTCTCTACCTCTCTTACCTCATCAAACGCTACTTGTAATGGAATCTGAGAATCGATTTCCACAGCATCAAATTGGGATAAATATTCTTCATCGAGCCATGCCAATTTTTCTTCCATATCCATATCACCATAAAGGTATATATAGCTGTTCGATGGATGATAATATTTCTTATGGAATGCTAAAAATTGTTCGTAAGTAAGGTTTGGAATTTCGTCTGGATCTCCTCCCGATTCACATGCATACGTATTATCTGGGAATAAAGAATTTAAGATCACACGATCCAACACACCTTCTGGAGAAGAAAAAGCCCCCTTCATTTCATTATAAACAACACCATTGTATTCCAATGGGGCCTCTTCATCTTCTAACTTATAGCTCCATCCTTCTTGTTTAAAAATCTCTTCATGTTCATATATATTTGGATAAAAAACGGCATCCATATAAACATGCATCAAATTCTGAAAATCTTTATCATTGCAGCTTGCAACTGGATATACCGTTTTATCTGGATATGTCATAGCATTCAAAAATGTATTCAACGACCCTTTGACTAATTCTACGAATGGATCTTTTAACGGAAAGTTCTTAGATCCACACAAAACAGAATGTTCTAAAATATGTGGAACTCCTGTACTGTCTGTTGGTGGTGTACGAAATCCAATCGCAAACACTTTATTTTCATCCTCATTTTCCATCAAGAGAACACGTGCGCCACTTTTTTTATGACGTAACAAATATCCTTCTGATTTCAAATCTTTTAGATTTTTTTCTTGTATTAATTCGTAATTATTCAATGTATTTACGTTCATTTTTCACTCTCCTACATTATTAACGTATCTAGTATTATATCATTATTTCCATGTTTTAAAAAGGTATAAAAAATAGAGATGATATTTTTATAAACATCATCTCTACACTCTATCTCGTTTACTATTTTTGCATTTTACGAATCACAAACAATACTATCAACATAATTGCCATACCTGCTGGCAATGCAATCCATGCACTTTGCACAAATCCAGCAATAATATATGTCACAAAAGATACGACTGCTACTGTAACTGCATATGGAAGCTGTGTTGTCACATGATTTACGTGATTGCACTGTGCTCCAGCTGAAGCCATGATCGTTGTATCTGAAATTGGTGAACAATGGTCTCCACAAACAGCTCCTGCCATACATGCTGAAATAGAGATGATCATAAGTTCTGGATTAGAATTTTCAAATACACCAACTACGATTGGAATCAAAATACCAAATGTTCCCCAAGAAGTTCCTGTTGCAAATGCAAGTAAACATCCGATTACGAAGATAATCGCTGGAAGGAAGCTCATAAATCCACCTGCAAAGCCTTTTACAGCATTTTCTACAAACACTGCTGCTCCAAGACTGTCTGTCATTGCTTTCAATGTCCAAGCAAATGTAAGGATCAAAACTGCTGGAACCATTGATTTAAATCCATCTGGGAGGCAAGCCATACAATCAGAAAATGTAAGAACTTTTCTTGTTACATATAAAACGATCGTAATAACTAAAGCAAAGAAACTTCCAAGTGCAAGGCCAACTGAGGCATCGCATCCTGAGAAAGCATCAATAAAACCTGTTCCACTAAAGAATCCACCAGAATAAAGCATTCCGATTACGCAGCATGCAATCAATGAAACGATTGGTATGATCAAATCAGCTACTTTTCCATTTGGATTTACGTATTCTGCTGTCGCGTTTTCATAAGGTCTATCTTCTGTTGTATACAAATCTCCTTTGTTTGCATTATCTTCATGCAATTTCATCGAACCAAATTCTTCTTTTGCGCCAATCATCACAAACATTGTTAGGATTGTTAATAGTGCATAGAAATTATATGGAATTGCTTTTATAAAAATTTCAAATCCGTTTGCACCTTCTACGAAGCCAGATACAGCTGCTGCCCAAGATGAAATTGGAGCAATGATACAAATTGGAGCTGCTGTTGAATCAATCAAATAGGCAAGTTTTGCACGTGATACTTTATGCTTGTCAGTAACTGGTCTCATAACACTTCCCACTGTTAAACAGTTGAAATAGTCGTCAATAAAAATCAGCATTCCTAAAATCACTGTTACAATTTGTGCACCAACTTTTGATTTGATATGTTCTCCAGCCCAACGTCCAAACGCTGCAGAACCACCAGCTCGATTCATCAAGCATACCATCGCACCTAGAATAACTAAAAAGATAATAATTCCAACATTATACTCGTCTGTCAGTACACTAAGAATTCCTTTTTCATAAATATGCATCACAGTTCCTTCAAACGAAAATCCGGAGTAAAACAGTCCTCCTACTACAATTCCTAAAAATAAAGAACTGTATACTTCTTTCGTAAGCAATGCAAGTACAATCGCTACAATTGGAGGCACTAACGCCCATGGTGTTGCATACATTGCTGAATTTGATGCAGCCTCTTCCGCTGCAAATGCTGTCATCGATAACATGCATGTAAGTACCAATATCATTGATACTGTTTTGATTAGATTTCTTTTTGTAAGTCTCATAATCATTTCCTCTCTTTCCTGTAAATATGAACTCCTACCGGAAACTTTTTATTCATAAGAATGTTTCCTAAGAACAAAAAAACCATGAACGACTTGTGAAAGCGCGTTCATGGCGTAATAATTCCATATTTGCGATAGCACTCCACAATCATGTGACAGTCCATTACATATTCTGCAATGGCCCAGAAAAGTCTATGTGGACACATAAACTCATCTTCGGCGATTTCCCCTTTCTCAGATAACAGCTGTCCAGCCTTGTCATCTGTTACTAATGAAACTCGCGCCTCTATCTCAGTCATTCAATTGTGGACATTGTAACATTCAATTGCATAATTGTAAAGACATTTTTATATTTATGCATTTTATTCAATCTGCCAGTCAATTGGTGCCACACCATTTCTTTGTAAAAATTCGTTTGTCTGACTAAATGGTTTGCTTCCAAAAAATCCTCGATAAGATGATAGAGGACTTGGATGTGGTGCCTGTAAGATCAAGTGTTTGGGGTTATCTAACATTGCTTTTTTCATCTGAGCTGGTCTTCCCCACAGAATAAATACAATCGGTCTGTCCTGTTTATTCAAGACCCGAATCGCTGCATCTGTAAATTCTTCCCAGCCAATTCCACGATGTGAATTAGCTTGGTGCGCACGTACAGTCAACACCGTATTCATCATCAACACACCTTGTCTTGCCCATTTTTCCAAATATCCATGATTTGGTATCGAACATCCCAAATCATCCTGCAGTTCTTTATATATGTTTACAAGTGATGGTGGAATTGCAACCTCTGGTTTTACCGAAAAGCAAAGTCCATGGGCTTGATGTTCTCCATGGTAAGGATCTTGTCCCAAGATAACTACTTTTACTTCATTTAAAGGTGTGAAGTGAAACGCATTGAACACATCTTCTGCTGGTGGGAAAATTTGTTGTGTCTGATACTCTTCTTTCACCTTTTCAAATAATTTTTTATAGTAAGGTTTCCCAAACTCCTCTTTCAGTGCCTCTTTCCATTCTCCTGTTAACGCTGCCATAGTACCTCCTATTTCATATCTAATTCAAACCAAAATGCAACACCATTTTCGTAATTTTTCACACCATAATCTTGTTTCATTGATTCCATGATTGCTTTCACGATTGAAAGTCCAATCCCGCTTCCGCCATACTCTCTTGCATGTGATTTATCTGCCTTATAAAATTTTTCCCAAATTTGTTCCAATACTTCTTCTGGAATTGGATTCCCTGTATTGAATACAGAAACACGCACTTTGTCATTCGCTTCGTTCTTACGCATTCGAATATCAATGACATTTTCATCTGTTACATGATTCAATGCATTACTTAGATAATTGCGTATTACCTGCTCAATTTGAAATTCATCTGCCCACACATACACAGGTTCCTTTTGCTCAAAGCGTACCTGTACAGCTTTTTGCTGAATCAGAATTTCATTACTCCAAATAACTCCTTGAACCAATTCTACAAGATTAAACCGGGTAAGTTCTATCTCTTTTTTCCCCAACTCGATCTGATTCAAAGTCAAAAGACTCTTCACCAATTGATTCATCTTATTTGCTTCATCTAAAATTACATCACAGTAAAAATCTCTGCTTTCTTTTTCTTCACTGATCCCCTCTTTCAACCCTTCTGCATAACCCTGAATCAACGCAATCGGTGTCTTCAACTCATGAGACACATTTCCAATAAATTCTGTTCTCATAGTATCTATTTTTTCTTTTTGTTCAATATCTTTTTGCAGTTCATAGTTTGCGTGCTTTAATTCCGATACCGTCTTTTCCAACTTTTCTGACATCATATTAAAATGTTCACCAAGCACACCAATTTCATCCGAACCACCACTTGTATATTTTGCTTCAAAATCTAAATTCGTCATACGTTTGGAAATCTCTGCAAGTTGCAAAATAGGATCTGTGATACGTTTTGAAAAATACCATACAAACAAACTTCCTACTGCAATCATGACCACAGTAATGTAAATCAAAAATCGATTGGAAAGCGCAACACTTTCCCGAATACTTTCTAATGGTGTGCGCAGAATAAACGCATTCCCACGATCAAGATATCCCCACATTTCCAAATACGATCCATTCCCCATTTCGTCTTTCACACTATGGATCTCGTAATTTTCTTCATCTTCCAGCAAATCACTTCTAGCTTGATTTTTATCTAAAAGATACGCCAGTAATCGATTTACAAGTTCTTCGGTTTTTTCTTGATTCTGTGCTGCCGCAAGCAATTCCGTATTGTTATTTGTGATTACTACAAAAGAAATATTCCCCACTTCAGCCAATTCGCTCAGCTCTGCAATCTGATTTTGTGAAAACAACTCCTCATCATTACTTGTCTTATTCATCTCTTCATATACGTCGATCAATGTCGATTGCTTGTTATTTATATAATAGCTTTCTAAGAAGAAACCGTTTGCTAACATAGACAAGACAAGAACACATCCCATAAGCCCGATAAAGATTACTGCTATCTGCTTTCTAATTGATGTTTTCATTCTTCCACCTCAAATTTGTATCCCATACCCCAAATTGTCTTAATATAATTTCCTTTTTCACCAAGTTTGCTTCGGAGTTTCTTCACATGTGTATCAATTGTTCTTGCATCTCCAAAATAATCATAATCCCATACATGGTTTAAAATCTTTTCTCTGGAAAGTGCTATCTTTTGATTTTCCACAAAATAGGACAACAGTTCAAATTCCTTCACACTCAATTCTATATCTTGTCCATCAACTCGCACTTGATATGCTGATTTATCGATTTCTATCCCACCTGCATTTAAAACAACATCGTTTGTTCCTTGTTTTGTACGTTTTAAAAGTGCTGCAACGCGGGCAACTAATATTCTCGGACTAAATGGTTTCGATATATATTCATCTACACCAAGTTCAAATCCCTTAAGTTCATCTCGCTCTTCACTTCTCGCAGTCAGCATCACAATTGGCACCGCTGATTCACGTCGAATTTCCTTGCAAGTCTGCCAGCCATCCATGCGTGGCATCATAACATCTAAAATGACCAGATCAATATCTTTCTCTGTCAAAAAAACATCCACCGCGTCCACACCATCAGCTGCCTCAATAATTTGATATCCTTCTCGTTCCAAAAAGTCACGAATCAATTTTCTCATTCTGCTTTCATCATCTACTACTAATATTTTCATTCTGTCTTGCACCTCTACAAATTGTCATTTCCATTTTTTCTAATTCTTCTTCTGTAAAAACGGGATAGCCTTCTCTTAAGAACAACTCTGCTGCTATTCCATTCCCTTTCATTTTATTCCCTGTAAATGTCCCATCATAGATAATCCCTTTTCCACAAGATGGACTATTCGCCTTAAAGATAGCCGCATCTGCACAATTTATTTCTGCTATTTTAAGTGCTATTTCTGCTCCTTTATGATATTCATATGTTACATCTTTCCCATGATTACTGATTACCTTTTCTCCAATAATCTCTGCAGGGTTTCGAGGTGTTGAAAGTCCTCCAAACTGTTCTGGACAAACTGGAATCAATGTGTGTTCTTTCGCCAATGCAATAACTTCTTCCTTCCCACAGTTATCGCCTTTATAACGACAGTCACATCCTAAAAGACATGCACTTACAATAATTTTCGCCATGCCAGCACCTCCGCATTTTCTTCATTCCAGAAAATTATAGCATATTGCATCTCCGTTTTATATATTTTTTGCATCTTTTGACATTACATAATGCCGCAAACTCCCCCTTGACAGCTTCTCTATCCTATTTTATAATTTATATACGTTTGCGAACCAGAACGCTTTTATTAGGGCTTGTACTGGTTTCGACGGGGGTTTTGAAGTTAGGGAAGCCATCTGCGGTGCGGGACCGCATAACAATCCGCATTTTAAAATTAAACGCAAACGAAAATTTAGCGTACGCTGCCTAGTGGTAGCAGTCGGCCTTAAGTCGCTCACTGCTTAAGTCACCGGCTTCAACAAGGTGAGGCACTTCGTTTCCAAAGCTTTGCGGGAATGGAAGAACTTATGAAGCTACTGAAGTCAGAAACCTGTCATTAGGTGTCTGATAGAGGGAATGTCAAAATAATGACTGTGATGGGAGATGCCTTAATGGACGGGCTTTCGGACAGGGGTTCGATTCCCCTCAGGTCCATTTGGAACGAAAAAAGCGGGTTTGCATTTTGCAAACTCGCCTTTTTCATTTAATATGCTTTATAAATCTCATACAAATCCGTCTGATATACATTCTCTGTCGGCACAAGTCGAACCTTTTCTTCTCCTATATCTTCCAGATTCATTATGGTGTCCTTTGGCAGGGCAACATTTTGATATCTTACAGCTTCTCCTTCTGCACTCATGAAAATACCACGTTGCATCTCATATCCTTCTTCTGTAGTTACCGTCCAATACACATTTCCGTACTCATACTCATCCCCACTTGGAATGTACACAATATCATATACTCCGATTGGGAAATCAATACCTGCCACCATACCATCTTGCAATTGTACTTCTTCTGCTTCAAAATTTCCGACAGAAAGCGCATTATATTCTTGTGCATTTTCTGCTTCCATATACACAGTAAAACCTGCTGACACAGAAAAGGAAGCACCTTCATACAAACGAATATCTCCTATACTTCCATCTTCATCTAGCCATTCATAGTAATAAATTCCATTTTTCGAATCTTCGATAGAAATATCTCCATATCTTCCGTCTTGTGCTGTCACTGTATAAGTTCCCATTGGTATATCTACACCTACTAAGTATTGCCCTCCCGATAATGTAGTTGAATAACTTACACCATCTACCGGCATATCTTCTGTCACATATTCATAGGGATCATACTCCTCTTCAAATTCATATGTCCCACTAGAATAGTAATTTGAACTCAGATCATCCACCAGTTCTAGAAGACCTCCGCCAATGGAAAACACCGCAATCATCAAGGCTATAATCGCTTTTCCTGCGTTTTTATCCTTTTTTATAGTCCGCACTTTATTAGGTAATCTTATTTCCTGACTTGCATTTTGGTTAGGCTCTTCATGTACATGTGTCAATGGCTCTTCGCTACATTCACTTTGATTTACCAATCCATCATACATTTTATCGCTTTTTGTATTATCCAATCCACACAATGTACATTTCTTATTTCTGTCTAGCCTACCACCACATAAACTACATTTTTTCATCCATGTCACCTCCATACAATATGGCACTCTATATAAATTTATTATAGCATAACCCCTTGATTTTTTCCATTTAACTGTTATAATAAAACATGTTGAAAATTTATTGCGGAATGGTGTAATGGTAGCACAGCAGACTCTGACTCTGTTAGTGGGGGTTCGAATCCCTCTTCCGTAGCTATCGAAAAGGAAACCTGATTTTCAGGCTTCCTTTTTTGATACAGAAAAATATTACAGAAAGGATTTGTTATTTTGTTACGAGATATAACTCTCAAATCAACTGGAACTGTTCTTTTAGGAAGTTTTATTTTAGCTTTTGGATTGTTTAACATCCACTCCTTTAGTGGTGTTACAGAAGGCGGTGTTCTCGGACTCACCTTATTGCTGCAGCATTGGTTTCATATTTCTCCTTCTATTTCTAGTTTCGTTTTCAATGCATTATGCTATCTGACTGCTTGGAAATTATTAGGAAGAAACTTTATGATCTATTCTGTGATATCCTGTTTTGGATTTTCATTTTTTTATGCTATTGCAGAATTTATAGGTCCATTTTATCCTGAAATTGGTTCTCATCCGCTTCTTGCAGCATTTCTTGGCGCACTCTTTGTCGGGGTCGGCGCTGGACTCTGCGTACGTGTTGGTGGAGCACCGAGTGGTGATGATGCGTTAGCTATGAACTTATCCAAACTACTAAATGTAAAAATACAATGGATTTATCTACTTAGTGATTTAATTGTCCTTGGTCTTTCTGTTACATATATTCCAATTACCAAATTGATATATTCTTTATTAACAGTAATCCTATCTGGACAAATTATAGGCTGGATACAAGACTTTAATACAGATAACTTATAAACAGATGTGTATTCTTAAGTTTTACTTATTAATATTCGTTAAAAATGCGTATATCCCATTTACATAAAAAAGATTGTAAATGCCTAAAATCTATGATAAAAAAATGAAGTGGGATGTTTTTAATCTCAATACTAATTCATTCATACCATAGAAAAGGGGAATTTAACATGGAAAAAATTTATGTAGGTAAAACAAAAGACGTATACAAACTTGATAACGGAAATGTAATGTTAAAATTCAAAGACGACTGCACAGGAAAAGATGGCGTATTTGATCCAGGTGAAAACTCTGTTGGTTTAACAATTGAAGGAATTGGCAAAGCAAACTTAGAAACATCTATTCTTTATTTCGAATTATTAAAAGAAGCAGGTATTAAGACACACTATATAAGTGCAAATATCGAAGATGCAACTATGGAAGTACTTCCAGGAAAAGTGTTTGGACATGGGCTTGAAGTGATCTGTCGCCAAGTAGCTACAGGAAGTTTCATTCGCAGATATGGTGAATATATTGAAGACGGCACCGTATTAGAAGGCGGTTATGTGGAATGTACCTTTAAAAATGATGCATTAGGCGATCCCCTTGTAACTGGTGAAGGCCTTGCTGCACTCGGCATTATGACTCCAGAAATGTTTGAAAGTATGAAAGAACAAACATTAAAAATCACAAAAATTGTTTCTGATCATCTAAAATCAATCGGTCTTGATTTATGGGATATCAAGTTCGAATTTGGTTACCACAACGATGAAGTTATCTTAATCGATGAAATAGCTTCTGGTAATATGCGTGTTTACAAAGACGGAGAAATTGTAAATCCAGTAGAATTAACAAAATTGATATTAAATAAATAATCATAACAAAAGCCTACCAGCATCATCACGCTGATAGGCTTTTTTAATCTACACACTATCTGATAATTCTTTCCTATTTTTTTTACTACATTTCCACAACAATCCTACTGATACAATTATCATAACAAATGCTAAAACTTGGGATACAGGAAGCCCTATTCCAGGCAATAGTAATTGGTCGGTACGAAGTCCCTCGATCCAAAATCTTCCAATTCCATACCCCAGCAAATAGATCAAGAAAATCTGTCCATGGAACTTTTTACGCTTTACAAACCAAAGCATCACACAAAGTACACCTATATTCCATAAAGATTCATACAAAAATGTTGGATGTACTTGAATATATGAAATGTTGTTGATCACTTCCAAATGTTCTTTCATTTGTTGTGTAATATCTGATTGCCTTACTGCATCTACCGGAAGACGCATAGCCAATAAATTGTTTGTATACTCTCCAAATGCTTCACGATTGAAGAAGTTCCCCCATCTTCCAATAATTTGCCCCAAAATCAATCCAGGTCCTGCCGTATCTGCAAGTTGACCAAATGGTATCTTACGTTTTTTTCCAAATACAAATACAGTTATGATTGCTGCGATTACTCCACCGTAAATAGCAAGGCCACCTTGCCGGATGTTGAAAATACTTAGTAGATCATCTTTGTATTGTTCCCACGAAAATACCACATAATAGATGCGGGCCCCAATAATAGAAATAATTACGGCATACAATGCTAGATCAATATAGGTTTCTGGATCTTGTTGCGTCTTCTTTGCGAGAAAACAAGCCATCATTACGCCTGCAATTACACCTATTCCAATGATCATACCATAGTATGCAATTTCAAAACCAAATACCGAAATGGACTGTCCAACTTTTTCTAAATTAATTCCCAGATTTGGAAATCCAATGTCCATTGTCATATCATTCACTCCTTCGACTATACGTTAAATCTGAATAAAATGATATCTCCGTCTTGTACTACATATTCTTTCCCTTCAAGACGTACAAGACCTTTTTCTTTTGCTGCTGCATGTGAACCGCATGCCATCAAATCATCATAACTTACAATCTCTGCACGGATAAATCCACGTTCAAAGTCTGAATGGATCTTACCAGCTGCTTGTGGTGCTTTTGTTCCTTTTGTGATTGTCCATGCACGTACTTCTGGTTCTCCAGCTGTTAGGTAACTGATTAGTCCAAGTAAATGGTAACTTGCTCGAATTAACTTTTCTAATCCTGATTCTGTTAAGCCAAGGTCTTCTAAAAACATTTTCTTTTCATCATCATCTAATTCTGCAATTTCTTGTTCGATTTGTGCACACACAACAAATACTTCACTGTTTTCTTTTTCTGCAAATGCTCTTACAGATTGTACACCTTCATTACTTGCGCCATCATCTGCTAAGTCATCTTCACTTACATTCGCTGCAAAGATTACTGGTTTGTATGTCAGTAAGTTAAGACTTTCAAGTAACGCAAGATCTTCTTCGTCATCTGTTTCGAAGCTTCTAGCCATATTATCTTCTTCTAGGTGTGCCTTGATACGTTCTAACAGTTCTAATTCTTTCGCAGCTGTTTTATCATTACGTGCTACTTTTGCTGTTTTTTGAATACGTCTTTCCAACATTTCAATATCAGAGAAAATTAATTCTAAG
>CAYTRJ010000030.1:0-15558 GCA_964440185.1 uncultured Faecalimonas sp.
ACAATGGAGCGGGATTCATTAAAATCCCACCCCAACTATTGACTTAGAGCCAAAAAAAGGAAGTCATTTCTGACTCCCCTTCCTCTACCATAATTCTTTATAAATACGGATTACATCTGCTTTTGTTGGTGTTCTAGGATTTGTTGCTGTACATCCATCTGCCAACGCTGCATCTGCCATTTCTTCAATTTTGCTCATATACTCTTCTTCTGTGATCGTATTCATTTGTGAAATAGATAATGGAATATCCATTTCTTTCAGCATAAACTGTACCCAGTTAACTAAAGAGCGTACTGTCATGATCTTATTGTAGCTGCTTAATCCTAAAATCTGCGCGATAGTCGAATATTTTTTTACAGCTGGAAGATATTCCTTACGACTCTTACTGTGCTTATTAATATCACTATTAAATTCAATGATATGTGGTAATAACATCGCATTTGCTCTACCATGTGGAATATGGAACATTGCACCTAATTGATGCGCCATACCATGATTCAATCCCAAAGATGTGGAATTAAATGCCAATCCGGCAAGACAAGAAGCAACATGCATCTTTTGTCTAGCATGTGTATCATTTCCATCTAAATAAGCTCTTAAAAGAAATACGCCACAAATTTCAATTGCTTTTTCAGCTAATGCTGTTGCAAACTCATTACGTTCTGTACTTACACACGACTCAATTGCATGTGTTAAAACATCCATCCCTGTATCAGCTGTAATCGCTGGTGGAACTGATTTTACGAGTTCCGCATCCAAAATTGTTTCTTCTGGTGTTAAATCTGGCGATACTAATGGATATTTTCTTTGTGCTGCTCTATCAGATACAACAGCAAACGAAGTTACTTCCGATCCAGTACCACTTGTAGTTGGAATCGCGATCATTGCGACTTCCCCATAATTATCAATCTTCTTAGCAAATTCGCGAATCGCTTTTGAAGAGTCGATTGCTGATCCGCCACCTACTGCAACAATTGCTTCTGGACGATATTCTAATAATTTTCGAACACCTTCACTGATTTTTTCGATTGGTGGATCTGGAACAACATCCATAAAAATGTCATAATCAATCTGACCTTCTACCAATGGTTCTGTAATCATATTGATCATTTTGCTTTGTACTACAAATGGGTCTGTAATAATCAAAACTCTCTTATAAGGTAACTCTTTTAATCGGCTAAGTGATTGTTCACCGAAATATATCTTTGTTTTTATTCCAAAACTTTTCATGCCTAACCTCTATTCTGCATAAATGCATTCTACACGTAATTCTTCAAATTTTTGAAGCCATTTCATGTCTGGTTTCTTATCTGTCACAATGATATCAATATCTTTCAAATCACCTATTTTAAAGAATGCAATCTTCTCGAACTTTGAACTGTCAACTGCAACAATCTTTTTCTTTGCACAGCTAAGCATCGTAAGTTTATTGTTTCCATGACGTTCATCACTATCCGTAAATCCTGTCTCTAGACCAATTCCTTTGGAAGAAACAATCGCCTTATCCACATAATAGGAACGAAGTGCTTTATCAGTCAATGTTCCCACAAGTGCCAACGAACCACTTGATGCAATTCCACCTGTTGATATTACTGTACAGTTTGGCGCATCTAAAAGTTCAATTGCAATCTCTAATGAATTTGTAATAATTGTTATATCTTTTTTCTCTTTTATCGCTTTTGCAATTGCTACTGCAGTGGAGCTCGCATCTAACATGATACGTTCTCCATCTTTGATCATATCACTGATCAAGGCAGCAATTTTTTGTTTACCGATAACATTTCTGTTTTTACGAACATTAAAAGGTAAGTCCAGGTTTGCATTCTCGTTGAGTACTGCTCCCCCATAACTTTTTATCGCATAGCCGTCATTTTCGAGTTTATCTAAATCACGTCTAATGGTTTCTTCAGATACATCATATAGGACACTGAGTTCACTAACAACAACACGTCTATCTATCTGTAGCTTTTCTAATATAGCATTTCGTCTTTCTATTGCAAGCATACTCTTTCCCCCAATTCAGTTTTTATAGAATTGCTTTGCGAATTTGTGCATCTGGATGCGCAATAACAGATGAATCAAGGTACATACCTTCTTTTGCTACTGTCATTTTTGCACGTTCAATTGCTGCTTCTACCGCTGCAACATCGCCTGTGATAAACATGTATGATTTTCCACACATACCTCTTGCAAGACGAAGTTCTACTAAATCAACGATAGCTGTCTTTGCAGCTTCATCGGCTGCCACGATCATTGATGCAGCATCATATGTCTCAAGAATACCGAGAGCTGATACTTCTTCAATTTCTGTAGCGCCAAAGATTGCAGGGAAAATTGATTGGTGTGGGTTTCCTAATACGAAACTACTAATCAAATGGCCTCCATGCTGTACTTTTGCAGTATTTACTGCTGCATCTACTGCACTTAAATCTCCTGTGATAATTACAATATATTTCCCAGGACATACTGTTTGTGCTTCGATAACACTGATGTCAGAAGTTTTTACCATCGCATCTGCTGCAACAACTCCTGCCGAAACAGTTTTATATTCTACCATTCCAATTGCCTTACTCATTTGGTGCACGTCCTTCCTACTTCTCAATTACAACATACTTGTCGCTGACTTCTGTTACTTTACCGCTGATTGATGCGTGAATTGCTACGCTTAAACCATTGCTTGGTTCTGCGATCATTTGTCCACGTTCAACAACATCTCCAACACTAACAACTGCTTTTGCAGGTGCTCCAATATGTTGGCTCAACATAATTCTAACTTTTTTCATATCCACTACATCATCATTTAATGGAGCTTCTTTGTCATATTTTGTCAGGTCAAGTCTAGCCATAAGTCTTTCCATAGGTACTTTTCTGTACTCACGTTCAGGTCCAACTGGTTTTGGAATAACACCTTGTGGTGGTCTCATTCCAGCTGCTCTTAATCCTGCTTTGTATTCTGCCATCAATGATCTTGGTGACAAGTTTTGGAAGCATGAATATAATTCACACAATCCACATGAACTACAGAATAGTGTGTTCACGAAAATGTTTGGATCTTGAATATCCTTGCATGTTGCTGCACGCATAAATTTATGTGGTTCGATAGGATGTCCTAAACGATTTCTTGGACACATATCTGTACACATTGTACATTGGCAGCATGCTGCTGCCGCACGTTTCATATCAATTGAAACTTTGCTTTTCTTTTTATTAATAATATAGTGATCTTCTGGAAGTACTAATACAGCATTTGTTGTCTTTGTTACTGGTTGTGAACCGCTTCCGATATTACCCATCATTGGTCCACCAACAAAATATACTGCATTCTTAGTTGTTACACCGCCTGCCATAGCCACTACTTCTTCTATTGTGCATCCTAAAGGCACTCTAACTGTTACTGGGTTGTTAACCTCTGCTACTACTGAAACCAATTTATCAACAACTGGTGTATTGCGTTTTAATGCACGGTAAGCATTGTAGATTGTCTCAACGTTGAATACCGCTACACCACTTTCAATAGGAAGTCCACCTGGTCTTACGACTTTTCCAGTAACTTCATAGATTAAAATTACTTCATCCCCTGCAGGGTATACTTCATCAAGTAAACCTAATCTAACACCATCGTAATCGCCGATACATTCATTTAATGCTTCGATTGTTTTCTTGTATGCTTTTTTGATACCGATAACAATATCTTTTGCTCCTACTGTCTTACCAATCATATGAAATGTTTCAACGATTTCGCGAGCATGTTTTTCTAAAAGTTGTCTATGTAATCTCAGTAGTGGTTCACATTCAGCACAATTTAAAATGATTGTTTCTGCACGTTCATCTAATTTTGCATATGTGGGAAATCCTGCACCACCTGCACCAACGACTCCACTTTGTTGCAATAGGTTGCTTAATTCTTTCATTTCCATAATTTTTCACTACTCCAGTCTTGTTCCATCATCAATTATTCCAACAATCGCCGCATCGACAGGTGCATCTTGCATGTTGCACCCGATACGAGCAGCGCTTCCTTGAGCGACAAGAACATATTCACCAATTCCTGCGCCAATATTGTCAACCGCGATCAATTGTTGTTCTTTTGCTCTCATTTTATCAATGACTTCTACAATCATGAATTTATTACCTATTAATTTGTCATTCTTTCTTGTGGCAATTACACTTCCCACTACTTTTCCTGCGAGCATATTATCCTCCCAACAATTTTGGTTTTCTTATTTTATAATGGTTACTGTCTGTCCTGTAGAAATCTTAGCTGCATTTGCTTCATCTGTGTCGATGTGCATTTCTAATGTAAAGCTTTCATCTACTCTGATTTGTACATGATTGAAAACAGTTCCTCTTTCATTATCTGCTTTTACAGATACTACATCTCCATCTTTTACTCCAGCTGCCATAGCATCCTTTGGCGCCATATGGATATGTCTTTTTGCAATGATACATCCTTCATCAAGATATACAACACCTTTTGGTCCAACTACTGCGATAGGAGCTGAGCCTTTGATATCACCAGATGGTCTGATTGGTGCTTTCACACCTAGTTTAATTGCGTCTGTTGCTGAAATTTCTACTTGCGATTTGCTTCTAACAGGTCCTAAAACACGTACATTTTCGATTGCACGAAGTTTCAGTCCTACAATAGTAACTAATTCATTGGAAGCAAATTGTCCACCCATTAATTCTTTTTTCTTTGTTAATTGATATCCTTCACCAAATAGAGTTTCTACATGTTCTTGTGTCAAGTGAATATGTCTTGCAGACACACCAATTGGTACCATATAACCATTGCTGGCGTTTTCTTTCTTTTCCATTGCTTCCATTACTAAACGGGCAATTAATTCAACATTATTGTTTTCCATTTTGAAATCCGCCTTTTCCAGATATAATTTCCAGACGGCGATAAGATATCGCCGTCTGTCCTACAACTTCAATTATTTGATTGCTGGAAGAATTTTTTCAACGTCTGTATGTGGTCTTGGGATTACATGTGTTGCAACTAATTCTCCAAGTCTAGATGCGTTTGCTGCACCAGCTTCTACAGCTGATTTTACAGCTCCAACGTCTCCACGAACCATAACTGATACTAATCCAGAACCGATTTTTTCTGTTCCAACTAATACTACGTTAGCTGATTTTAACATTGCATCTGCTGCTTCGATAGCTGCTACTAAACCTCTTGTTTCTACCATTCCTAATGCTTGTTGAGTCATTCTGATATCCTCCTTTGGTTGTTCTTGAGTTGTTTGTTTTTTTACTCTTTGTACTGTTTTCGATGGTGCCTTCGCTTTGGCTCCTGTTGATTTTGCTGCAGGCTTCACTGCAGCCGTTTTCTTTTCTTCTGCCATGCTTCCTGCCTCCTATTGTAAGCGGCTAGCGCTTTTTTGTACAATCTTAACGATTTCTTCATGGGGATTTGCAATAATAGCTTTTGCAACCGGCTGTTTAATCGCATGTTCTGCTGCTTCTACTGCTGCAGTAACTGCTGAAACCGTTCCCTGTACGATAATTGTAACCAATCTGCCACCGAGCTTTTTCTCCCATGTGACAAATTCAACGTCTGCTGTCTTAACCATAATGTCAAGTGCATCAATCGCTGCCGTTGTACTAGGAATTTCAATAAGTCCGTATGATTTTCCCATGAAAATTCTCCTTCGTTCTATCTATTTACTAATTAAACTGTTGGAAGAATTTTTTCTACATCTGCGTGTGGTCTTGGAATTACATGTGTTGCAACTAATTCTCCAAGTCTTGAAGCTGCATCTGAACCAGCTTCTACAGCTGCTTTAACTGCTCCAACATCTCCACGTACCATAACTGTTACTAAACCAGAACCGATTTTTTCTGTTCCTACTAATGTAACTTCTGCTGATTTTGTCATTGCATCTGCTGCTTCGATAGCTGCTGTAAGTCCTCTTGTTTCTACCATTCCTAATGCTTGTTGATTCATTTTTATATCCTCCTAAATTAAATCCTATTTACTATTTTGTTTTGTCTAAACCGCTAATCTTTAACATTTTTTCTGTATCAGCCTCTGGTCTTGGGATTACATATGTTGTAATGACACCAGAGATTTCATTGGCTCTTCTCACAGCTGCCTCTACTGCTGCTGTTACATCTGTAACACTGCCTCTGAATTTTACTGCCACGATAAGTGGTACAGGTAACGCATCTGCATTAGCCGGTTTATTCTTATCGAAATTTTCTAATGTTACGTTGGCTGCTTTGCATCCAGCATCTGCCGCTGCAAAAGCTGCTACTAAACCATATAATTCTACAATACCGACTGCTTGTCCCATACGATACCTCACTTAATTATTATTCATTGATAATCGCAATCTTCAAACCTTCCATTTTAAGGTTTGTAACGTGAGCTTCGTTGATTTGTGATAATGGGAATCTGTGTGTGATCAATTTACTCATTGGTAAACCAATTCCTTTTGCTCTCTTTAAGAAATCAAATGTTGTTGCGTAATCTCTTAATGTGTATACCCAAGAACCAACTGTTGTAATTTCTTTTGAGCAAATATCAAAGTGAGGATTGATTGTAGCATCTCCACCGTTAATGAAAAATCCTAATTCACAAAGTCCGCCACCATTTCTGATAAATTTGTAAATATTTGCATGAGCCACTGGAGAACCTGTACATTGGAATGCAAAGTCTGCTAAGTGACCGTCGAAGCAATCTGCTACTGCTCCAGCTAAAGCTTCAATTCCTTTGTGATCTTTGAAGTTTACTGATTTTGTAGCTCCCATTTCTTTTGCGAAGTCAAGTCTCTTTTGTTCTCCATCAACAGCTACGATGTTTTCGATACCCATTGTACGAAGAACTGCGATACAGATAAGGCCGATTGGTCCACATCCTTGAACAACTACTCTACTGTTGAATCTTAAGATTCCAGTTGTTTTTGCTCTTTCTACTGCGTGGATCAATACTGCACATGGTTCAATTAAGATTCTTGAATCTAAATCTAAATCACTTACGTTAAATACTGTTGAACCACCACGGATTAAGATATAATCTCCAAACCATCCATTTAAGTGAATGTCATCGTCTGGTAATAATCCGTATACATCTGCTCCACCTACATTTTGTTTGTTAAGGTCAAACATTGTAATATCTGGATTGTCTTTGAAAATCATACATGTAACAACTTTGTCACCGATGTTTAATGCTTTTCCTGCGCTATCCACTTTTACATTTTTACCCATTTTTACGATTTCCCCTGTACCTTCATGTCCAAGTACTAATGGGATTAATCCAAATGGATCTCTTTTGAATTCATGTGCATCTGTTCCACAGATACCACATCCTTCAACTTTTACTAAAATATCGTCATCTCCAACTTCTGGAATTGGAAATTCTTTGATTTCATAATTTTCTAATGCAGTAAGCATTGCAACTCTTGATGTTGCTGGAACGCCGCCATTTGCTTTTGGAGCTGCTGGTTTAGCTGCTTCTTTTTGTTCTAACATTCCTTCAAGCACTGATTTTACAATCGCTTCTACATTTACTTGATTCATATCCATATTATTTTCCTCCATCTAACGAATGCATAAGCTGTCTGACATTACGCAGCGTCTTCTTTTTGTAAATGAGCTTGCACTTGTAAGCCCTTCACCTGTACGGCTTGCGATTGTAAATGTACAATATCCTTCGCCACCGAATCCAAGTGCTGCATATGAAGGTGCATTTTTTACTAAGATTGCTGTGTCAATTGCTTTCGCATATGCTGTGATGTGGTCAATGTTCTTAGAATGAATATGAGCTGAGTGACGGTTGCCATGTTCAAGCCATACAGCCTTTTCTACAGCATCTTCAAAATCTTTTGCTTTTACAATTCCTAAGATTGGCATCATCAATTCTTCTGCAATCAATGGATGTTCTTTTTCACCTTCAAAGATGATACATCTAATGTTATCTGGCACTGTTACACCAATCATACCTAATAATGTTTTTGCATCACGACCAACGCATTTTCTATTAAGTCCTTTTGCTGTTAAAACAGTATTTGTTAATTTTTCGATTTCTTCTTCTGATGCATAGTAGCAACCTTGTTCTGAAACCATATAGTGGATTAATTCAGCTGCAATTGATTCAACTGCTACGATTTCTTTTTCAGCGATACATGGTAAGTTGTTGTCGAATGTACATCCATTTACGATGTCTCCTGCTGCTTTTCTTATATCAGCTGTTTCATCTACTAATGCTGGTGGATTACCAGCTCCTGCTCCGATACCTCTTCTACCAGATGATAATACTGCTGTTACTACACCAGGTCCACCTGTAGCTGCAATTAATTGGATGTCTGGGTGTTTCATCATAATGTTACTTGTTTCCATTGTTGGTTTTACAACTGTACAAGCGATGTTATCTGGTCCACCTGCTTCAACAGAAGCTTCATTTAACATATTAATTGCAAATTGAGATGTCTTGATAGCTGCTGGATGTGGGTTAAATACAACTGTATTTCCACCTGCAATCATACCGATTGTATTACAAATAATTGTTTCTGACGGGTTTGTACATGGTGTGATTGCACCAATTACACCGAATGGTCCCATTTCAATTAATGTTAATCCTCTATCTCCTGACCATGCAGTTGTTGTAATGTCTTCTGTACCAGGAGTTTTTTCAGCAACTAACTGATGTTTCAAGATTTTATGTGGAACGTTACCCATTCCTGTTTCTTCAACACCCATACGTGCAAAAAGTTCTGCATTTTCACGAGTTTTCTTACGGATGTTGGAGATGATTTGTTCTCTTTGATCCATAGACATTTTGTGAATATGTTTTTGAGCTTTCTTTGCTGCAGCGATTGCATCGTTCATATCAGCAAATACACCTCTTTGAGTTGTAGCTTGTGTTCCGAGTTGGAGTTTTGCCATAACTTCTTTCACAACGTCTTGAACCATTTGTTCATTTACAGACACGAAATTACCTCCTCAAGTAAGCTTTTTCCATAAGCAGCCAGCATCGTATCTTGCTCTGCTGTTCCGCCGCTTACACCTAATGCTCCTATTATTTTTCCTTCTATTTCAAGTGGTTCTCCGCCACCGAAAATAACAATTTTTCCTTCATTTGTATGTTGGATGCCGTAAAGCGGCTGCCCTGGCTGTGCCAATTTTGCAAGTTCCGCTGTCGACATTTTCAAACTGGCAGAAGTATATGTTTTATTCACAGCAATGTCATAGCTTGCGATATATGCACCATCCATGCAATGAACAGCAGTCACTCTTCCTGCTTGGTCTGATACTGCGATCACAGCTGCCAATCCAATCTCTTCTGCCTTTTTTTCTACTTTTTCAATCAAGGATTTTGCTAAAGCTAAAGTCATTTTATGTTTTTTACATTTACAAACATGTCCATGTTCGTGACTATGTTCTTCGTGTCCAGAGTTCATTTCGCGGATGATCTGCTCTACCGCTTTTGAAATCATCTGTTCGTTCATAGCATTTCCTCTCTATTCCAACAAATTATTTAAGTCCTAATTGTTCCATTACTTTTTTTGTAATAGAAGAAACTAATTCTGCATCTGCTTCTTGAGCATGTCCTTTGCATCCACCTTTACAGCTATGGCAGCTTTCTTTTCCTGCTCTAGCATTTGGACAAAGGTTAGCTGGATGTTTTCCTGGTAATCCCATATTTCTTCTTACTTCGTATAATTTTTCGATTTGTTCTTTATCGAATTCTTTTGGTCCGCCTAACATTTTTGATTTGTATAATAATTCAGCGTAGAATTCTACTGATTCCATTTTGTGGTAAGCGCTCATTAAGTCTGTTGACCATGTTAATGCACCGTGGCTTTCAAGTAATACTTGGTCAAAGTATGGTAAGTATTCTTCGATCGCATCTGGAATTTCCATAGAACCTGGTGTACCGTATTTAGCGATTGGAACACATCCTAAAGCGATAACAGCTTCTGGCATGATTGGTTGTGTTAATGGAATACCAGCGATAGCAAATGATGTTGCATAGCTTGGATGAGCATGAACTACAGCTCCAACGTCTGGTCTTTGTTCATATACACGCATATGCATTTTAATTTCTGAAGATGGTCTGAAGTTACCATTTGCTTGAAGCAAGTTACCTTTTGCATCTACTTTACAAATATATTCTGGTGTCATGAATCCTTTAGAAACACCTGTTGGTGTACATAAAAATTCATTATCATTTAATTTTACTGAGAAGTTACCATCATTAGCAGCAACCATACCTCTGTTGTATACTCTTCTACCGATTTCACACATCAATTTTTTGATTTCGAATTCGTTTTGCATTATTAATTCCTCCTTGAATCATAAAATGTTGTTTTTCGTTGTTTCTCTCCCAATTTTAACACACAAATCCACATGCGTCAATATATTGAGATGTTGTTTTTATTGGTTTTCTCGTTCCCAAGGCAAAATATCTCCCTCTTCACGAAGATATTCTAGTAATTCTGGAATTCCTTCATAATTTTTGGAATTCACAAAGAAGATTTTCTTGCATCCTGCTAGTTCCAGCCACCTTTTGGCTCTTTCAGGATCGCCACCTTCTACATCGACTTTCGTCACAATCCCAATGACTTCTCGATTCGCCATCGGTGTAATGCATGGCGGATATAAGGAATACGGCTCTGTGGAAGATGCCAGAAGTCCTACCACATCTGCTTCATATGTATAAAGTGCAAGTGCGTGTCCCAATCCTTTTGTTTGTGCATATTCACCTGGCGTATCTATGATCACATCAAAATTGTTCACATATTGTGTCTTATGATACTCAATCTTTTCGCCTTTCAAAGCTTGTGTAAGTGTTGTCTTACCAGCTTCACTTCGCCCCATCAATACGATCTTTTTCATAATATTATGTCCTTGTAATCTCACAAACAGCAAAGCCCATCTTATCTCTTACATATTCGAGAATTGCTCTCATCGCTGCTTCTGTTTCTGAAATAGTACCTGTCACAATAAGCGTTCCGCTAAATCGGTCTACAAATCCAAGTTCTACTCCCGCAGACTTCACAGCAATATCTGCCGCAATGACTGCTGTTTCTGCTGGGCTAATTGTAA
This sequence comes from uncultured Faecalimonas sp., assembly GCA_964440185.1. GTDB lineage: Bacteria > Bacillota > Clostridia > Lachnospirales > Lachnospiraceae > Faecalimonas. The sequence goes on from CAYTRJ010000030.1 coordinate 11,056, forward strand.
GAAGTCCAATTGCAGATTTCGAATAATCAATCTTTGGATTCAGTCCCAATTTCACGTACAAGTCGTTGTCTGGGTTCGCGATAAGGTGAGCGATTGAGATTTGTTTCCCCGGAACAAGTTCTTGAATAATTCGAACCTTCTGTTCATTTGTCATAATATCTTGAATATCCATCTGTCTCACCCTCCAATCTGGCAATCTAAGCCTGATACTCTTTTCGCTGCTTGCTGCAGCATTTCCATGTGTTCTTTGGTTGGTGGAAGGATACCATACATCTGATATTCCCTCCCTAAACCTTCATATTTATCTTGTCCCAATCTATGATATGGAAGCAAGTGCATCTTAGTAACACCCTTCAATTGTGATGCAAATCTCGCAATCGACTCAATTTCATCAATACGATCATTGAATCCTGGTATTACCGGCACACGGATCACTAAATTTGTCATACCTGAGTTTGCAATTTTTTTTGCATTCTCTAGTATCAATTCATTTGAACGTCCTGTAAACGTTTTATGTTTTTCAGAATCTGTATGTTTAATATCCATTAAATAGGTATCTAAATATGGTAACAGCATTTCGATCTTTTCGTATGGCGCACAAGCTGTACTTTCCAATGCAGTATTAATCCCCGCTTCTTTTGCTGCGCGAAGCAGATCACGCGCAAATTCAGGCTGCATTAAACTTTCACCGCCCGATAGTGTAAGTCCACCACCAGAACGTCTGTAATACGCTCTATCACGCTCTATCACTTCCAGCATTTCTTTTACTGTCACATCTTGTCCCATCACCTTAGGTTTTCCGTGGACCATCATAGTTTCTACTTCGAACCTTTGCGACTCTGGATTACAGCACCAGCGGCACCGTAATACACACCCTTTTAAAAATACGATTGTTCGAATTCCCGGACCATCATGGATGGAAAATCGCTGGATATCAAAGATACGCCCTTTCGTCTGCATGTAGTCCGTCATACTTTTCACCTACCATCCTTGCTCTGTACGATTGATAATATCGTCTTGAAGCGATCTTGATAATGTAGTGAAGAGTGCACTGTAACCAGCAACACGAACTACTAAATGTTTATACTTGTCAGGGTTCTTCTGTGCATCTAACAATGTTTCTCTATCTACAACGTTAAATTGCATATGGCTTCCTTTTTGATCAAAGTACGAACGAATCAATGCCACAAATTTTTCCAATCCTTCCCTTCCGCTAAGTGCAGATGGATGGAATTTTTGGTTAAATAATGTTCCATTCGACGCAATGTAATGATCCAGTCTTGAAACTGAGTTCGCTGCTGCTGTTGGACCGTTTTGATCTTTTCCAGCAGATGGCGAAACACCATCAGCTACAGGTGTATGAGCAAGTCTTCCATCTGGTGTCGCACCCGTTTGTGCACCCAATGGTACATTTGCTGACACTGGATACAGCCCTGCTTGGAACATTCCCCCTCTTGGGTTTTTAAATGTTTCCAATGGTTTTGTATATGTATACGCAACATCCCTCGCAAATGCATCTACTTCTGCAATATCATTTCCGAATTTTGGAACTTCTTCGATCATTTGCAACAATCTTTCTCCTCGTTCACGAATTTCCGGAGTTTCTGTTGCAGCTTTGATTTCTTTTATAATTGCTGCCACTTCTGCTTCCGAAACAGTCTTTCCTGCCGCTGCAAAATTGCGAACGATATCTGAAGTCATTTCTGAAAGACTAATCGCATCTAATCCTTTACCGTAATTAAGTGCTAACATTTCTTTAAACTCACCAATTGTAAGTTTCTTCTCATCGTATACTAACTTTTTCACTACATAAAGGGCATCTGCCATATTTGCAATACCGAACCCTTGAGGCCCTGTAAAGTTATAGATTGCTCCACCTTCTTGTACGGTCTTACCTCGTCCGATACAATCATCCACCATACATGATAAGAATGGTAATGGACAACGTTCTGCATGTGCAACATCAATTGCGTTGTCAGCATTTACAAGAAGTGCAATGTGGTAATTCATCTGTGTCTTGTAAGCATCATAAAACTCTTCGAAAGTTTTCATATCTTCCACATTGCCAGTCTTAGGTCCTATTTGCACCCCTTTATCTACCCCATTTGAGAATACTAATTCTAATGGACGGCACATATTGAAGAATGCAGCGTCATGCCAGCCTTCTGTCTTACCTGGAACTTGTGGTTCTACACATCCAATAATATTGTAATTTCTTGCATCTTTTAACGAAATCCCTCTACTGATTAAAGAAGGAATTACTACTTCATCATTGTAATACGCTGGAAGTCCGATTCCTGTACGAGTAAGTTCTGCTGCTCGGATCAAAAATTCATGTGGTGAACCATTCCATACACGCACTGATAAAGATGGTGCTGGTAAATGAACATGCATAGAAGCTTCAATGCACATAAATGATAAATCATTTGTGACATCAATTCCTTCTTCATTTTGTCCACCTGCAATCAAGTTCTGGAACAAACTGTATCCTGCAAAACCTTCTGCCGATGCCGCATCACGACATTTGTTTAAATCGTTTAATTTTACCCAAATACAATCCAACAATTCTTGCGCAGACTCACGTGTAATCTTACCGCTGTCAAGATCTGCTTTATAGTATGGATACATGTATTGGTCAAAGCGCCCTGGCGAAATCGAATGTCCGCTGGATTCAATCTGCAATAATTGTTGTACAAACCAAAACGATTGACATGCTTCATAGAAACTTGTCGCCCCTTTCGCTGGAACGCGAGAGCAGTTTTCTGAAATCTGGATCAACTCAGCCTTTCTCACAGAATCACTGCATTTATCTGCTTCTTCTCTTGCGAGTTCTGCATATCTATGTGCGTAATGGATAACCGCTTTACAGCTTGTAATCACCGCTTCGTAGAAATGCATACGTTTTGCATAATCTCCATCTCCAACATTGCATTTTGCCATCTCAGCTTCTACTCTTTCAATGATTCCTTCAAAGCCCATTTCAAGAACTTTGTCATATTGAACAGTTACATGTCCTACCCCATTGTAGAAATAGTTTCCTACCGTAAAGATATTGTGTTCAATATCCAAAAGTGCTTCTGGCGCCATATAAGCAGTTGCTAAATCACTCGTTGTCTTCCCTTTCCAATACTTATGTACTTCACGAAGGTCTTCTTTTGTCTGATCTGAAATATAGAATGGATCCGCACTTCTGGTAGCTACTGTCTCAAACTCTGGCTCTAACCATTCAAACGAAAACTCTGGATATGTCTGACATCCTCTTGGAGCAATTGTTGTACTACCTACAATTAATTCTTCATCACGTATGATGATTGGCAGATGTTTTAAAATGTGCTCAAATGCTTTTGCACGTCTAATGATCATAGGTTCATTTTCTGTTGCCTTATAAGATTCTGTAATTAAAATCGCTCTTGCAGATTCAATCTCAGGCATCTTTGCATACAAATGATCTACCAAACGAGTAATACGCTCTGACTTTTGAATTGGTTCACTATTGTAAGTATAAAGTCCCATTTTCCTTTCTCCCTTCTTTGCCTAATTATGTTCCTATTATACACTATAATCAGAACAAATTCAACATAATCGTTCTTGGTTTTTGTTGGTTTTTTTGTTCTTTTTCAATCATATCTGTTTTGTTTTTTGTTGTTTTCTTTATATCACCTATTGACTTTCCTTTCTTTTTTATAGATAATAAAAAATACGAGCAAGAAATACAAAAGGAGGCGCTTTTATGTTCGAATTCGATCCACATATGCATTCTATCGCAAGCGGTCATGCATCGCACAGTACTATTACAGATTTAGCGAAACAAGCTGCTGCTCGTGGGTTAAATATGATCGGCGTAACAGATCATGGACCTGCAACACTCTTGTCCGCCCGTGAAGCCTATTTTCGAAACTTGGCGTATTCCTTAAGAAAACGTTGTGGAATCGAGATTCTTTATGGTGTGGAACTAAATATTTTAGACTATAATGGAACGGTAGATTTACCGGATGAGATTTTAGAAAAATTAGATTATGCTATCATTAGCATGCACAAACCAAATATCACACCAGGTACTATTGAAGAGAATACATTTGCTTACATCAATGCAATGAAACATCCGAATGTCAAGATCGTAGGACATTGCGATGACATAAAATACCCTGTAGATTACGAGGCACTTGTGATTGCCGCAAAACATTATGGTGTGCTTCTCGAAATCAACAACAGTTCTCTTCGCCCTGACGGATATCGTGGTGATACACGCGAAAACATTCGTACTATTTTGGAATTATGTAAGAAATACCAACATCCAGTTGTTCTATCCAGTGACAGTCACGGACATGAACAAGTCGGCGATTTTACATATGCAGCAAAAATGATAGAAGAAATGGATTTCCCATTCCAACTTGTGATGAATCATTCTTCAAAAGCATTTAAAAATTTCATCGAAAAGGGACGTAGCTAAAAAGGGCTCTAAAATAAATGTTGGGGTGGATGATTTTAAATAATCATCTACTT
>CAYTRJ010000031.1:0-15031 GCA_964440185.1 uncultured Faecalimonas sp.
CTCTCATCATCTTCGTCATTTAAATCGACATTCTTTGTAAAATCAAGACAGATCTCTGTTTTAACAGGTTCCAAGCATCTATCACATGGAATCTCTAAAACAAATCTACACTCACCTGTAATCATAAGTTCGCGTTGCTTCATATGTTTTACAACAATATGTGCATCGCTCTTCTCAAGAATAGGAAATACTCCCAATGAGCTTTGAAATTCTGTCATCTCTACAGCCACTGTCTGATCAATTGGCTTGTGATGTTCAGATAGAACGTCTGATAGGTTCATTAACATATTTGTTGCTCCTATTCACACCTAAATAATTATATCACTAAAATCGTATTTGTCAACCAATATTTACAATTTTATTTTAGAATCTGAAATTAAACTAATGCTACTGTTTCACGAGCAATTGCTAATTCTTCGTTTGTAGGTACTACCCATACTTTAACTTTAGATTCTGGAGTTGAAATTTCGATTTCTTTTCCTTTTGTGTTGTTTGCTTCTTTGTTTAATTCGATTCCTAAGAATCCAAGCTTTTCAACAACTGCTTCTCTTACACCAAAGTCATTTTCACCTACACCTGCTGTAAATGTAATAGCATCCACACCATTCATAGCTGCTGCATAAGCACCAACATATTTTGCTACGCGGTATGAGAATACGTCAAGAGCAATCTTAGCGTATTTGTCACCTTCATCTGCTTTATCCCATAAATCACGGAAGTCACTTGAGAATCCGTTTGAAAGGCCATAAACACCTGATTTTTTATTTAATACGTTCATAAGTTCTTCGATGCCTAAACCTTCTTTCTTAGCAATAAATTCTAAGATAGCTGGATCGATATCACCTGAACGTGTTCCCATTGCTAAACCTTCAAGTGGTGTAAGTCCCATTGAAGTATCAACTGATTTACCATTTTTAACTGCACATACAGACGAACCGTTACCTAAGTGACATACGATTGTTTTTACTTCATCATATGGTCTTCCAAGAATTTCAGCCATTCTCTTAGAAACGAAGCTATGACTTGTTCCGTGGAATCCGTAGCGTCTTACTTTGTATTTATCATAGTATTCATATGGCAATGCATACATATATGCTTCTTCTGGCATTGTTTGATGGAATGCTGTATCAAATACACCTACCATTGGTGTGCCTGGCATTAATTTTTGACATGCAGCAATACCGATTAAGTTTGCTGGATTATGAAGAGGTGCAAGATCATTACATTCTTCCATTGCAGCGATTACTTCGTCTGTGATTACTGTAGAACATGCAAATTTTTCTCCACCATGAACTACACGATGTCCAACAGCACCAATTTCTTCAAGGCTTCCTACTACACCATGTTCAGCATCTGTTAATGCTTCAATAACATATGAAATTGCTTCTGTATGAGTTGGCATTGGTAATTGTTTTTTGATTTTTTCTCCGCCTGCTGGTTGGTAAGTAAGACTTCCGTCAATACCAATTCTTTCGCAAAGACCTTTTGCCAATACAGCTTCTGTATCAGAGTTGATTAATTGAAATTTTAATGATGAACTTCCACAGTTAATTACAAAAACGTTCATTTATATTTCCTCACTTTTCTTTATTAATATTTCTTATTGGTTTTCTTGTGCTTGTGCTTGAACAGCTGTGATTGCTACTACACCTTCGATATCTGCTGCACTACATCCACGAGATAAATCGTTAACTGGTTTTGCAATACCTTGTGTTAATGGTCCATAAGCTTCTGCCTTAGCAAGTCTTTGTACTAATTTGTATCCAATGTTTCCTGCATCTAAGTCTGGGAAAATTAATACATTAGCATGTCCTGCTACTTTGCTGTTTGGTGCTTTTGATTCTCCGATTTCTGGAACGATAGCTGCATCTAATTGCATTTCTCCATCTAACATTAAATCAGGAGCTAATTCTTTTGCAATACGTGTTGCTTCTACTACTTTATCTACGTCAGCATGTCTTGCACTTCCCATTGTTGAATGTGAAAGCATAGCAACTTTTGGTTCTTCTCCAACTAATGCTTTGAATGATTCTGCTGATGAAAGAGCAATTGCTGCTAGTTTTTCTGGATCTGGATTTTGTTCTAATCCTGAATCACCGAAAATGAATGTTCCATTTGCACCCATTTCGCAATCTGGTACTACCATTACGAAGAATGCCGATACTAATTTTGTTCCTGGTTTTGTTTTTAAAATTTGTAAGCATGGTCTTAATGTATCTGCTGTTGAGTGGCATGCACCTGATACCATACCATCAGCATCTCCCATTTTTACCATCATTACACCATAGTATAAGAAGTTAGTAAGAAGTAATTCTCTTGCTTGTTCTTCTGTCATACCTTTTTTTGATCTAAGTTCAACTAATTTTGCGATATATTCTTCTGTCTTTTCAAATGTTGCTGGATCTACAATTGTTGCACCACTGATATCAAATCCTTCGCTCATTTTTGCGATTTCTTCTGTGTTACCAACAAGGATAAGGTCAGCTGTACCTTCTCTTAATACAGCTTCAGCTGCTTCGTATGTTCTTTTGTCTTCTGTTTCTGGAAGAACAATTGTTTTTTTGTTTTGTTTTGCTTTCGCCTTAATTTCGTCAATAAATCCCATGATTAAAGACCCCTTTCATTTTCTCAGATAGTATTATTATAACCCAAACGTATATTGTATACAAGAGGTATTCTTGTCTCTTTTTTAGTACATTCCTATATTTTGAATATTTTTGTTGCGATTGTAAAATAAATTAAAATGGTTCCTGTATCTACCAAAGTTGTAATCAATGGTGCTGCCATAAGAGCTGGATCCAAGCCACATTTTTTAGCGATCAACGGCAATGAACATCCAATTGTTTTAGCTAACAATACAGTACACATCAAAGTGACCCCTAATACGAACGCAATCATTGGTGCATTATCATAAGAGTGACTATACATAATAATGATTCGAATTCCATTCACAATTGCAAGCATAAATCCTACAGTCAGCGCTACGCGCACTTCTTTAAAAACAGCTTTAAGTATATCTTTAAAATCAATCTCATTTGTTGCCAAACCGCGAATGATCAAGGTAGAACTTTGAGAACCACAATTTCCACCAGTTCCTGTTAGCATTGGAACAAATGAATTTAAAATCGGCATAATCGCCACCGCATAGTCAAAATGATCCAGCACAAGACCACTCAGTGTGGCAGAAAGCATCAGAAAGAGCAACCAAGGAAAACGGTTTTTAGCGTGTTGCCATACCGTTGTTTCAAAGTAGGAATCCTCATTCGGTGCAATCCCAGCCATCATACTCATATCTTCTGTTGTTTCTTCTTGCATAACAACCATAGCATCATCTACTGTTACGATTCCGACCATGCAAAATTCATTATCTACAACAGGTATCGCGATCAAACCGTATTTATTCATAATGCTAACAACTTCTTCTTGGTCATCATGAGTGTTCACATATAACATGTTTGTCTCCATGATTTCTTCGATCAAACGGTTGTCACCCGTTGTCAGCAAATCTTTTACAGTTACAACACCGATCAATCGACGCTTTTCTGTAACATAGCAAGTATAAATCGTTTCTCGATTCGTTCCTACTTGCCTGATTTTCAAGATTGCGTCAGCCACCGTCATTTCTTTTTGCAGAGCAATATACTCTACATTCATGATACTTCCAGCACTGTCATCTGGATATTTTAGTAATTGATTGATCTGAGCTCTCGTTTCTTCATCTGTTGCCATTAAGAGTCTATCTACCACGTTAGCAGGCAGTTCTTCTAATACGTCGACCGTATCATCCAGATACATCTCTTCCATCACTTCTTCCAATTCGGAATCTGTAAGGGCATTGATCAAAACTTCACGCAGATCGCTGTTCATATAAGTAAATGTTTCCGCTGCTTCCTCCTTCGGCAGCAGACGGAACACAAGAATCATTTGCTTCTCTTCGAACTCTTCAAACATTTCTGCCAAATCGACGGGGTACATGTTTTCCAACTCTGCTTTTATTTCTTTGTATTCTCTATTTTCTAGCATAGCTTTAATTTGTTCTACTTCCATGCATATCCTCCTTCCGATTTCTCAAACATTTGGACACAGTCCATATTTAGTGTAAACCGAATTCTGTATTTTTGTCAAACAAAACCCTAGATTTTTTTGCGATTCGATAGAATATATTGTATAATTCAGTTAACATTTATCATATGGAGGCTATTTATGAAAATTGTTGGTTTAATTACTGAATATAATCCTTTCCATAACGGACATAAATATCATATACAAAAAGCAAAAGAAATTACAGGAGCCGATGGTGTCATTGTCATCATGAGCGGCGATTTTGTGCAGCGTGGCACACCTGCTATGATGCCAAAACATCTGCGTGCTGAGGCTGCCTTAAAAAATGGTGCTTCCCTCGTCATTGAATTGCCAGTACAATACGCAACCGCCTCTGCAGAGCAATTTGCATTCGGAGCTATATCCATCTTGCATGGACTTGGCTGTGTAGATTGTATTTGTTTCGGCAGTGAATGTGGGGAAATACGTCCCTTACAGGAACTTGCTCAGATTCTTTCCGAAGAACCCCAAGCATACAAGACCGCACTTTCTTCATATTTAAGGGAAGGAAACGCATTTCCTCTTGCCAGACAAAAAGCCTTACACGCATTTTGTCATTCAGACGATTTAGCAAACCTTCTAGAACACCCAAATAATATTTTAGGTGTGGAGTATTTGAAAGCACTTTATAAATTGCATAGTCCTATGAAACCATTCACAATTGCGAGAATTTCTTCCAATTATCATGACGATTGCTTGCAAACAAAATACAGTTCTGCTTCTGCAATCCGAAACAATCTTTCAGAAGATTTTTCTTCATTGGAGACACAAGTGCCTGCAGAAATGCTTTCCTTGTTTCAAAAACATTATCAAAAAAGTTTCCCAGTAGAAGCAAATGATTTTTCTCTTTTATTAAAGTATCGCTTGCTTTCAGAAAATAAGGAGTCACTTCTTTCTTATCTAGATGTATCAGAAGAATTAGCAAATCGAATTTGCAACCAATTGAACTCCTACGTTTCTTTTACTCAATTTTGCGAATTAGTAAAAACAAAAGAGATTACTTATAGCCGCGTGAGTCGGAGTTTGCTTCACATTCTTCTAGGAATCAAGAAAGAACACGTGTCTCTCCCTCTTTATGCAAGAGCTTTGGGCTTCCGAAAAGACAGTACATGGATTCTTCGCAGCATCAAAGAACATACCTCGATTCCATTTTTCACGAAACCTACTGAGGTTTCCTCCTTTCAGCCAGAAGCACTTGATATGTTTGCTTCTAATTTATATCGCTCTATGATAACAGATAAATATGATACAACATTTTTAAACGAATATGAGCACCCAATCTTGCGCATCTAATGCGCATCGGGTGCTCATACTATTTTAATCTACAATTTTCACAACAGCAATCGCCAACGCTCCTGGTCCAATATGACAAGATACACTTAAAGATAATGTATCCTTGTCCACTTTATATTCCGAAAATGCTTGCTGCACTTCTTCTGTCCAACTATCCAAATCACAATCACTTGATGCTACCGCATAGACTGCCATATTTTCTCCTGCAAAACGTTCTTCCAAATCTTTTTTTGCAGCTTCTATCATTGTTTTTTTCGCTGCTTTCCATCCTCGTACCTTTGAGAAGGAATCGAGTTTTTCTCCTTGAATCTGTAACACTGGCTTAATGTTAAGTACAGAACCAATTGCAGCAGCAGTTGGTGTTATGCGTCCGCCTTTTTTTAAGTACTTCAAAGTATCTACTGTAATATAAATACTTGCTTCTAATTTTTCTGTTTCTAGAATTTCTTTAATCTCAGCTGCTGTTTTCCCCACTTCAATTAAATGTAACGCATCCATGACAGATGATTTTTGTGTAACAGAAATTCTTTGGTTATTTACAACAACCACTCTTTCATCGTAATCTTGTGCCAACATTAATGCAGTATTGCATGCACTGCTCAAACCAGAAGAAAGTGGAATGTGTACTACTTCATCATATTCTTCTAATAACTTGTCCCACAATTCTAATATATCCCCTGGTGCTGGCATAGATGTACTAATTTCTACATCCTCTTCTAATTTTTCAAAAAATGATGTTCTATTTAAAGTAATGTCTTCTAAATACAATTCTCCACCAATAAAAAATGGTGTAGGCACTACATATACTCCTAATTTTTTTGCTTGTGACGGTGTAATTCCACAATTACTATCTGTGGAAATTGCAATCTTACGTGACATGCTCTATATCCTCCTACTAATTTTTAAAACTATGAATCGGTGCTGGAATACGTCCTTGACGATTTACAAATGCACTACAATCAAATTCATTTACTGGCATAATTGGTGCGTATCCTAGCAAACCACCAAATTCAGCAATTTCCCCTACATCTTTCCCTATTACAGGAATCAAACGTACTGCTGTTGTCTTTTGATTCACCATACCAATTGCCATTTCATCTGCAATGATTCCAGAAATAGTTGTTGCTTTTGTTTTTCCTGGAATTGCAATCATATCAAGGCCAACTGAACATACACATGTCATTGCCTCTAATTTTTCAAGCGTAAGTGACCCTGCATTAACCGCATCAATCATTCCTTGATCTTCGCTAACAGGAATAAATGCTCCGCTTAGTCCACCTACATACGAAGATGCCATTACGCCACCTTTCTTCACCTGGTCATTTAACATTGCAAGTGCTGCTGTTGTTCCTGGAGCGCCTACTCTTTCTAACCCAATCTCTTCTAAAATTTCCGCGATACTATCGCCTACAGCTGGTGTTGGTGCCAAAGAAAGATCAATGATACCAAATGGAATACCAAGACGTTTGGAAGCTTCTCCTGCTACTAACTGTCCTACACGTGTAATTTTAAATGCAGTTTTCTTAATTGTTTCACAGAGTGCTTCAAATCCTTGTCCACGTACTTCTTCAATGGCACGTTTCACTACACCTGGTCCACTGACACCTACATTAATCACTGCATCCGCTTCTGTTACTCCTAAAAAAGCTCCTGCCATGAACGGATTGTCATCTGGGGCATTACAGAAAATAACAAGTTTCGCACATCCTAGCGAATCTTTTTCTTTTGTTGCTTCTGCAGTTTCTTTAATCATTTCACCGCATAATTTTACAGCATCCATGTTAATTCCTGTCTTTGTAGAACCTACATTTACAGAACTGCAAACACGTTCTGTCTCAGCCAACGCTTGTGGAATGGAACGAATCAGCTTTTCTTCTGCTGCTGTCATTCCTTTCGAAACCAATGCAGAATATCCGCCAATAAAATTAACCCCTACTTCCTTCGCAGCTTTATCTAATGTTTTTGCAATAGAAACAAAATCTTCACTTGTCTTGCAAGCAGCAGCTCCAATCAAAGAAATTGGTGTGATAGAAATACGTTTATTTACAATTGGAATCCCAAATTCATGTTCGATCGCATTTCCTGTAGAAACCAAATCTTTAGCAAGTGTTGTAATCTTTGTATAAATCTTTTCATTTAATTTATCCAGATCAGAATCAATGCAATCCATAAGACTAATCCCTAATGTTATTGTACGAACATCTAGATTTTCCTGGGTAATCATTTGATTTGTCTCTGTTACTTCATAAATGTTAATCATGCTTCTTCTCCTGCTTCCTATAATCTGTGCATTTTTTCAAAAATCTCAGCACGTTGTGAACGGATAGTAACCCCAATGTCTTCTCCTAATTTTTCCAACTCTGTGAAAATATCACCGATTTCTTTTGTTGCCTGATCCATATCTGTAATCATCATCATATTAAAATATCCTTGCACAATTGTTTGTGAGATGTCAAGAATATTAATTTGATTTTCCGCAAGATATGTACATACTTTTGCAATAATTCCAACAGTGTCTTTTCCGACTACGGTAATAATGCATTTCTTCATGATCGTCCTCCTAAATTATACACACAAAATTTCTGATATATCATCTCTGGCAGCAACCATGAGCGGAATTTCATCTCCACGATACGGAGTTGCTCCCATCGTCACTTCCAACTTTACAGTTTCATATGCTAATTCTGCATAATTATTTTCTTTACTTAAATGACCTAATACAATATGTTTTAGTTTATCATGTAATATTTCACAAAGCAACCTTCCAGATAATTCGTTTGAGAGATGTCCTTGATTTCCTAATACACGTTTCTTCAAATAATATGGATATGGTCCCACCTCTAACATATGTACATCATGGTTTGCTTCTAACACAATTGCATTCAAATCTTTCAGATTTTCAATCGTATAATCATTATATACACCTAGGTCAGTTGCAACTGCAACTGATTTTTCACCATGTTCCACACGAAATCCAGTCGGTTCATTTGCATCATGTGAGATCTCAAAAGGCCGAACTTTCACATCTCCAACTTCAAACAGCCTATCTGCCTTAATTTCATGCAGCAGTCCTTCTGGAAATTTTCCAAGCCCTTTGTAATTCATGATTCCCTGAATCGTTCCTCTTGTTGCATATACAGGTACACCATATTTTCTGCAGAACACACCAAGCCCTTGAATATGATCTGAGTGTTCGTGCGTAACCAAAATCCCGTTAATTTCTTCTCCTTTAACACCTAGTTTATTCAAGCCTTCATCAATTCGTTTCTTACTGATTCCTGTATCCACCAAAAGATGTGTATGATCACTTCCTACATAAATGCAATTTCCACTGCTGCCACTTGCAATGCTGCATAGTCTCATTGTTTCTCTCCTAAATATTTCATTGCTTTATCTATCTGAAAACAAGTATCTAAAAATGCGCCGCTATTGTCAATCACTCTTTGACAATGACTACGGAATGTTTCTTCCGAAAGCTGAGCTGCAATCATATCATCTATTTTCTCATCATCATAACCTCTTGATTCTTTCAGACGTTCTCTTCTTACTAACTCATCCGTATAAATATACCATAATTCATCGCAGATCTCATCGTAATGTTCTTCGATTAAAAGAGCTGCTTCCAGAACAAAAAGCGTAATCCCATCTTTTTCTTTTCTTGCAATTTCTTCTATGATGTATGTTTTCACCGCAGGATGTGTGATTTGATTTAACACCTGCATTTGTGTCGCATCCGAAAATACAATGTTTCCTAATTGTTTTCTATTAATTGTTTTATCATTATTTAAAATTTCTTTTCCAAACTCTGCCACGATATTTTCATAGCAGATTTCTCCAGGACGCTGTAATTCCCACGCCACATGATCCGCCTGACAAATATGTGCATGATATGTTTCTTCTATATAAGAGAGTACGCTGCTCTTTCCAGAGCCAACGCCCCCTGTAATTCCTATCACTTTCATTATTTTGCCTCATACCAATTGCTTCCAGTATGCATATCTACATCCAATGGAACCAACAACCCAGCCGCATGTTCCATTTCATATGCCAATATTTCTTTCACACGTTCTACTTCAGATTCATGTGCTTCGATAAGCAATTCATCATGTACTTGCAATACTAGTTTTGATTTTAAATTTTCTTCACGAAGTCTTTTATGCACACCAATCATAGCAATCTTCATAATGTCTGCAGCCGTACCTTGAATTGGAGAATTCATAGCTACACGTTCTCCAAAAGATCTTTGCATAAAGTTTCCTGAAGAAAGTTCTGGAATCGGTCTTCTTCTGCCAAATAACGTGGTGACATATCCCTGCTCTTTTCCTAGCCGAACAGATTCGTCTAAAAAAGTTTTAATTCCTGGATAGGTAGCAAAATAATTATCGATATATTGTGCTGCTTCTTTTTTCGTGATACTTAGATCCTGACTCAATCCAAACGAACTGATACCATATACAATTCCAAAATTTACCGCTTTTGCATTTCTTCTTTGCAAATCTGTCACTTCATCAAATGGGATATGGAACACTTGCGAAGCTGTCATACGATGAATATCTCTTGATTCTCTATACGCCGAAATCAAATGTTCATCCCCTGAGCAATGGGCTAAGATACGAAGTTCAATTTGAGAATAATCTGCATCCACAAAAACATATCCCTCTTCAGGTACAAATACCTTTCGGATCAAACGTCCTAACTCTATTCGAATCGGAATATTTTGCAAATTTGGTTCGGTACTACTGATACGCCCTGTCGCTGTGATCGTTTGATTAAACTTCCCATGAATCCTTCCATCTTCTGAAATATAATTTTGAAGACCATCTGCATAAGTAGATTTTAACTTTGTTAATTGACGATATTCCAAAATGCTAGATACTACCGGATATTCTGGTGCAAGTTTTTCTAATACTTCCGCTGAAGTAGAATAACCTGTTTTCGTTTTTTTCCCATTTGGAAGTCCCATATGTTCAAATAAAATAACACCTAATTGTTTTGGAGAATTAATATTAAATGTCTCTCCCGTCATTTCATAAATACGTTTTTCCAACGCAATGATCTGTGTTCCCAGTTCGTCTCCATATTGTTTCAAAGCAGCACCTTCTACTTTGACACCATTTCGTTCCATTTCATATAGTGTAAACACGAGTGGCATTTCAATTTTTGTGAATAATTCTGCCATTTCTGTTTCTTCTAATTTTTTCTGCAATGGTGCATAAGATGCATATGCTGTATACGCTTCATACAATGCTTTTTGAACTACTTCTAATTTATCATCTAACAGAATATCTAACTGCTCTCTTGCAACGTCCGTATATTCATAATCATTTTTCAAAGGATTCAAAAGATAGGCCGCAATGATTGGATCAAAACATACTCCTTCTTCAATATCCGAAAGATGCTTCAAATACTTTTTCAAATCACAAACAGACAGCACCTCAACTTCTTTTGAAACTGCTGCTACTTCCTGTAACAAATAGTCTAACGTAATATCTCCATCTGTTGTTATCACGTAAATATCTTTTTCTCCGAAACTAATTCCAATCCCAGACAAATCTGTCATATTCACAAACAATGGAAGTACATTTTCTGTATCTTTATAAAAAGAAATTCCTACAACTTTTTGTCTTTTTGCTTTTGCAAATATTGATTCCGCATCTTTCTTCTTTGTAAGTACTTGAAAAGCATCTTCAATCTTATTGGATGGTCCAGTTGTCTCAAAACGTGATAATAAATTTTTAAATTGCAATCTTTGGAAATATACATACGCTTCTTCTGTATATAAATTTTCTAACTTCGCCTCCGTCAGCTCATAAGGAAACTCTGCATCTACATTGATCGTCGCAAGTGTCTTGCTCAGTTCTGCCAAATCATAATGTTCCATCAGTGCCTTCGACGCCCGTGGTGGTTTTAATTCATCTACATGCGCATACGCATTCTCAATGGAACCATATGCCGTAATAATCTTTGTGGCTGTTTTTTCACCAATACTAGGTACACCTGGAATATTATCTGACGCATCTCCCATCAATGCTTTTAAATCAATAAATTCCTTTGGAGTCACTTCATAACGCAACTTTACATCTTCTGCGTAATAATCCTCTATTTCTGTTTTTCCCTGTTTTGTTTTGGGAATGCGGATTTTCACCTTTTCCGTTGCGAGTTGAAGTAAATCGCGATCTCCTGAAATAATCGCAACATCCATACCAAGAGCTTCACATTTCTTAGATAGCGTTCCTAATAGGTCATCTGCTTCCAGCCCTGCTTGTTCCACAATCTTAACGCCCATGGCTTTCAGAACTTCTTTCATCACAGGTACTTGCTGACGAAGTTCTTCCAACATCGGTTTTCGTGTCCCCTTATATTCTGGATACATTTCATGGCGAAATGTTGGCGCATGTACATCAAATGCTACTGTTAAATATTCTGGTTTTTCTTCCTCTAAAATTTTAAATAAAATATTCAAAAATCCATAAATCGCATTTGTATGAAGTCCTTCTGAATTTGTCAGATCTGGCACTCCATAAAATGCACGATTCAAGATACTATGTCCATCGATCAATACAATTTTTTCACTCATACTATGTCCCTGCTTTCATAAGTTTTGCAATCGTTTCTTCCACTGCATTGTAAGCTTCTTCTAAATCTTCTATCCCCAATACTGCTGTCTCCATTGGGCAGCGTCCCGTTTTGGTTCGATTTTCTATAAATGGTACCAGCGTATCATACTCACAAATCACTTGATGCCTGTTAAGAATTTCCTTCGCCTCTTCGCTCATCACATCTGCATACACCGCTTTTGCATTTCCTAAGATACACATCATAGCAGCTGCTTTTCCAATTACTTTATCTGCTACAACACTGTTTGTAAATGCTTGACGATCTTTTCTTAATTCTTGCATCAGCGGTTTGATTCCTCGTTCGTAAGAAACCGTTCTTTTCCCTGTCGTTTCTAAAACAACGCACGTATATTTTCCATCCTTTAAGATGCGTACAGCTTCTTTCAAAAGACTATGCAATCGTAAATCCTCCTTTTTTGAGTTTCTTTTCTAAAATTGGAATCAAAAGTAATTGCAGCAAGATTCCAGGCACTCCCCATAGCAATTGCATTGCAAACATAATTCCCAAAGCCTCTGGAAGCTCAAAAAAAGAAACAGCAACTGTTAATCCAACTAAATAGCAACATCTACCTGCTATCATACCTACAATCAAACTTTTCCACACGAAATATTTTCGTCTCATATAACCAGTTGTAACGCCATATCCAATCATTTCCAACATCACAAAATATAATTTTGGAACAGGTGGCATTCCTGTTAGGATACTACTTAAAACGGGAACTATTCCTCCTATACATCCACCATACATTGGTCCTAACAACAGACCAGCTAATAAAACTGGTAATTCCATTGGCAGGAAGATCATTCCTGCACTCTCTCCTAAAACATGAAATACTTGTGGAAGCAAGATGCCTACTGCTATCAAAGCTCCACCATATGCCAATTTGAAATTCTTTTTCCCCATAATATATCCATTCTATCACAAATCAATTCTCATGGCAATCAATATGAATTTCATTAATTTTCAAAAAAATATTGACAATTTGTTTTTCTTGGGTTATTATAAACAAGTCGTTAGGACGCGGATATGGCGGAATGGCAGACGCACAAGACTCAAAATCTTGCGGGGGTGACCTCGTGTGGGTTCAAGTCCCACTATCCGCATTAGACCTTGGAACATTTTCCAAGGTCTTTCGTTTTTCTATATCAAAAAGAGTGAGCTTGTTGTCAACTTGACAGCAAGCTCACTCTTTTTATTTGAATAGCGAAGTAGACAAATATCGATCTCCTGAATCCGGCAAAAGAACTACAATATTCTTTCCTACATTCTCTGGGCGTTTTGCCAGTTCTGCTGCAGCCTTTAACGCAGCTCCCGAAGAAATCCCAACAAGGATTCCTTCGGCAATTGCAAATCTCGCTCCCTCTTTAAACGCATCGTCATCTTCTACAGTAATAATCTCATCGTAAATTTCTGTATTTAATACCTTGGGTACAAATCCAGCTCCAATTCCTTGAATCTTATGTGGACCTGCTTCCCCACCTGACAGTACAGAGCTCGTGGATGGCTCTACCGCAACAATCTTTATCTCTGGTTTTTGAGATTTCAAATACTCTCCTACCCCAGTAATCGTTCCACCTGTCCCCACAGCCGATACAAAAATATCTACCTTACCTTCTGTCTGCTTCCAAATTTCCGGTCCAGTGGTCTTCCTATGAGCATCTGCGTTGGCAAAATTATCAAATTGTCCTAAAACAATCGAGCCCGGAATTTCTTCACAAAGTTCTTCTGCCTTCGCAATTGCGCCCGCCATTCCTTTCGTGCCTTCCGTCAATATCAACTCTGCCCCATAAGCACGAAGTAACGTTCTTCTTTCTTCACTCATTGTTTCTGGTAATGTCAAAATTGCTCTGTATCCTTTTACCGCCGCAACCATAGCCAAACCAATTCCTGTATTCCCAGAAGTTGGCTCAATAATCGTCGCGCCTGATTTTAAAAGGCCCTTTTCCTCTGCATCTTCAATCATCTCCAATGCTGCACGATCTTTTGCAGAACCTGCTGGATTCAAATATTCCATTTTCGCCAATAAATTAGCATTTTCTGCACCTACTTGCTTACTGTAACGGCTGATTTTTAACAATGGTGTATTTCCAATCAACTCTAATGCACTTGATTTTACATCCCCCATACCAATTCCTCCGTTCTCGTTTTGTTCTATTTTGTTAATGCTTCAAACTCTTCAAAACAATCAAATGTCGCAAAATAGTCTGATGGTTTTTCTGCTCGACGAATCATCTTCACATTTCCATCTTCTTGTAACAATAATTCTGCAGATTTTAATTTTCCGTTATAGTTATATCCCATTGCATAACCATGTGCTCCTGTATCGTGTATTACGAGTACATCACCCATATCAATCTTTGGTAACTTTCGATCAATGGCAAATTTATCATTATTTTCACAAAGAGAACCGGTAATATCATAAATATGATCACATTCTTCATCTTCTTTTCCAACAACAGTAATGTGATGATATGCACCGTACATTGCGGGGCGCATTAAGTCTACCGCACATGCATCGCAACCAATATATTCTTTGTGTGTATGTTTTTCATGAATTGCTTTTGTAACAAGACATCCATATGGTGCCATCATAAATCGTCCAAGTTCTGTATAAATTGCCACATCTCCCATACCTGCTGGCACAAGAACTTCTTCATATACTTTTCTCACGCCATCTCCAATTGCATATATATCGTTTGGTGTCTGGTCTGGATGATATGGAATTCCAATTCCTCCTGATAAGTTAATAAACTTAATATGCACACCGGTTTCTTTTTGAAGTTTTACTGCCACTTCAAATAATACTTTTGCAAGCATTGGATAATACTCATTTGTTACCGTATTACTTGCAAGAAATGCATGAATCCCAAATTCTTTTGCTCCTTTTGCCTTTAAAACCTTGAATGCTTCAAAGAGCTGTTCTGTTGTCATACCGTACTTTGCATCCCCAGGATTATCCATAATATCATTGCTAATCTTAAATAAACCGCCTGGATTATAACGACAGCTGATAGTTTCT
>CAYTRJ010000032.1:0-14916 GCA_964440185.1 uncultured Faecalimonas sp.
CCGTAATTTCTATCACATCGAAATAAGGTGGTGTTGCAGTTTCTTCCATATTATCCACATCAAACGCTAATCGGATATCCCCCATTGCATCCTCTATATGAATCAAGATTGGATTTTCTAAGGTATCAGCTATGATTGTTACTGTTTTCACCTGCGTTTTTTCATCATATTCATCAGAAAGAGCTTTTACCATCACCCCATGATCTTCATAGGAAACTGCTCCTAAAGTCTTAGCTGTCACAGTAGTCCCCATGATATTCGCATTGATAAAATAGAATGTAATTTCGTATTGCTCTCCTATTTTTTCCACATATGCCTTTTCATAAAGCATAGACGCCATCATCGATGGAGTATCCTCCGCTGACTTCCACGCTACAACAGGAACTAGATATTTGTATGTAGCATAAGTTCTAATCACATCTCCATTTAAGCAAGCCAGAAAACCGTCACTTTTTCCTTGTGTTCCTGATACAAACCCGGAAGTCGATGTCGTTTTTCCATATACAAGGAAATCTTCTCCTGCTGTATATTCAACTCCAAGCACTTCATCTTGTCCATTTCCACCAAACGAAGTGAGGTTTAGTCGGTTCCCCTCTGTAGAATAATAACTGATATATCCATTTTTTGCACCAGACAACATCTGACCTGTAAAATCCTGATCATTCGTCTTGAATGTGCCAACTAACACATATCCATCACCAATAACCTGTAACCCTTTCGCTTCACATCCCTCTGAGCAAGAAAGAGTATCTTCCCATATAACATTTCCTTCTGCATCAAGTTGCATTAAAAAGGAATGATTTCCCTCAGATTCCACTGTTTCTGAAAAAGTACCATCTACAGAAGATGTAGTACCAGCCAAAATCAATCCCATGGATGTATCTGAACTATTTATCCGTCTCATATCATCAGAAGAACCTCGAGAAGTTAAAGCAAGAGCAGTCATAACATCATCGTCGCTTCCTCCATAAGTTTTTACCCACTGCTTTTCCCCTTGTTCATTTACCTTTACTAGCAAAATATCTTTTTTACCAAGATGAATCCCTTCTAGGTCATCTCCATCTGAGTTTGCGTAACCAGCAGCATAATATCCATCATCTGCTCGAACAATGGAAATCAATTCATCCATTCTATATGTTGTAGATGCTCCTTCTGAGCCACCTACCTTCGTAACCCATTGAAGCTGAAAGTCCTGATCATATTTCGCGATCACTCCGTCTCGATCGGTCGTTGTCTTATCCGCAAGCATAAGGTCTCCATCAGTGGAATGAGAATATCCAGTTACAATATATCCACCGTCAAATGCATTAACAATAGATTTCAATTCGTCCGCATCACTTCCACCAAAATTTACGGTTTTTTCAACAGAACCGTCTTCTCCAAATTTTATGATCACACCATCTTTTCCACCTTTATTGGCAGAATCAAAGTCCAAATCATCCGATTGGCTATATCCAACGGCAACATAGCCACCTTGGTTACTTGCAATTCCATAATTCAAAATATCTGTGGCGCTTCCCCCTACATAAGTTCGAAAAATCTCCTTGCCATCCTGTCCAAATTTCGAAATATAGCCATCCTGTTTTCCCTTTAATTCAGGCATATTCGTCACTTTCGTTCCATCAAAACTTCCTGTGACCAATGTAGAGCCATCCAATAATGTCTCTGCATGATTCACACTATCACTTGTCGCCAACGAAAATGATGTTGTACCTGTAGATCCAATCACTGAAGACCACTTAATTAAATTTTCTTCTGCATATGTTGAAATAGTTATATTTGATATCAACATCAATCCCGTCAAAAGAAATGCTATTATTTTTTTCCTTTTCATTCCTTATCCTCCTATTTTATCCATTTGTATGACTAACATATGTTAGCATATACTAACTCGATTGAACACTGTTATTTTGTTGCAGTGGTGCAACATTATATCAAAATCGTAAACAGCGTATTGCATTCCTTCTGATAAACAACCTTTAGCTTTGTGCTTCCATGCAGTACTTTCCCACCTTGCATGGTAGTAAAACGCAAAATAGATGCCGGAAATGACACTATTGAGCCATCATATTCTGCATTGATTTCTTCCCCATATTCCATATACTTCACACTTCTTACTTGTTTTTCTGTTGCACGTGATGGAACTAATTTTGTCTTCATTTGAATCGTTCCTACCCCATTTTTTACTATCAGCATACAGGTATGTTCGAAACCTTCATTCACATTTGCCGTCTGGTCTTCATAATAAATATAAATTGGAAATGTATAAATTCCTTCTTTTATCTTTTTGCAGAAAGCACTTCCAGTAAATTGTGGTCTTTCATTTATATCATATTTCACACGCCATCTTTCATTTGTCTTTCGAATGATCTCCATTGTTTTTTCTGAATTGTAGAGTGCCCAGTGAAATGCATCTGCTTGTGCATGATTGATGTCCACCCCTTCATATACTAAATGATTTGTAGAGGTCTGAATTCGTTCTGTGTAATGTTCTGCAAATAATTTTCCTTTTTCTGTCAGTTGAGGCCTTCGCACATTTTCTTTGTTTACTAATCCTTCTTTTTCCAACACACTCAAAACACGTGAAATCGTATATTTCTCTTCTCCTAATGTTTTTGCAATCTTTGTCACTGTACAGTCTTCTGGCTCTCTTTTCAAAAAACATAAAAGTATGCGAACTTTTAATATCTCAATTTCATTTTGCATGGTAATTCTCCTTATGGTTAGTTTAGTCTAACTAATGGATAGTTTACACTAACTCATTCGTTATTGTCAATCACATATGGATTTTATATTTTTTTAATTGACTCTTCTATTAGAACGAGGTTTAATATACTTTGTGAAAAAGCGGAAAAGGGGATAAGAATATGAAAACACAGAACATGGGAACCGGAAGTATCCCGAAACTATTTGCTCAATTAGCAATTCCTGCTGTTGTTGCTCAGATCATCAATTTACTATATAACATTGTAGACCGTATCTATATAGGACATATTCCGGAAGTTGGTGCTTCTGCACTTACAGGCGTTGGACTTTTTGTTCCAATCCTAATGTTGATCAATGCATTTGCAATGCTTGCAGGTGCGGGTGGTGCTCCACTTGCTTCTATTGCTATGGGAAAGAAAGAGCATGAACACGCGGAAAAAATCATTGGAAACAGTTTTTCTTTACTACTCATTTTTGCGGTTATTTTAACTGCTGTTTTTTACATTACTGCGCCTGCATTACTACGTTTTTTCGGTGCTAGTGATGTAACACTTCCTTACGCAGTTGATTACGCAAGAATTTACATTTTAGGAAGTATTTTTGTATTGATTGTAATGGGAATGAACCCATTTATCACTACACAAGGATTTGCAAAAATCAGTATGCTTACAACTGTGATTGGAGCAGTGATCAATATTATTTTAGATCCGATTTTTATCTTTGTTTTTGATATGGGGGTAAAGGGAGCAGCGCTTGCTACAGTACTTAGTCAAGCTGTGGGAGCTTTTTGGATATTAAGTTTCTTAACAGGAAACCAAACTATCCTTCATTTAAGAAAAGAATATATGAAATTAAATTCGAAGATTTTCCTTCCTTGTCTTGCACTTGGAGTATCAACCTTCGTCATGTTATCCACAGAAAGTTTACTTTCTATGAGTTTTACCTCAAGTCTTGCTCGATACGGCGGCGATATAGCAGTTGGAGCTATGACAATCATCACAAGTGTTTGTCAGCTTGCCACAATGCCACTCCAAGGCTTCTGTCAAGGCGGACAACCCATTATCAGCTATAACTTTGGGGCTAATAACACCAAACGTGTAAAACAAGCTTTCTACATTCAATTCACTGTCTGTTTTATTTATGCAACTATCTTTTGGATGCTTTCTATGATTGTTCCTGAAATGTTTGCGAGTATCTTTACAAATGATACAGCATTGGTTGAATATGCGTCTTGGGCACTCCGTATCTATATGGCTGGTATTTTCGCATTCGGTGCACAAATTGCATGTCAGCAAAGCTTTATGGCACTCGGGCAAGCGAAGGTCAGCCTGTTCCTTGCATGTTTGCGTAAGATCATCTTATTGATTCCTCTAATCTTTATTTTACCTCTCTTTGTAGAAAATAAAGTATTTGGTGTTTTCTTGGCAGAGCCAATTAGTGATGTTCTTGCAGCTACTGTTACAACAATTGTATTCTTTTCACAATTCAATAAAATTCTAAAGAAAAATTCATAAAAAAACCTCACATCATTGTCAAAACAGATGATGTGAGGTTTTCTACTTCTATTCTATTATTCTATTCGTGTCCACAGCTATGTGAGCCACATCCGTGTGAACCGCATCCACCGCCTTCTTCATGATGGTGTTCTCCATGATGATCACATTTTACATCTGGGTTGTAAGCTAGTTGATCTTTTAAGTAAGCTTCTACTGCAGAATCTGCATCTCCAACAACACCGCCGAAGAGCTGAATCCCTGCTTCTTTCAATGCTGCTTGTGCACCACCTCCGATGCCTCCACAGATCAATACATCTACTTCA
Organism: uncultured Faecalimonas sp.; assembly: GCA_964440185.1. Taxonomy (GTDB): domain Bacteria; phylum Bacillota; class Clostridia; order Lachnospirales; family Lachnospiraceae; genus Faecalimonas. Next base: position 4,526 of record CAYTRJ010000032.1, read on the forward strand.
TTTTCTTTTAGGAAACCAGCTAATGCACCATGGCCACTTCCATTTGTACTAACCAACTCTACATTTAAAATTTTGTTTCCTTCATCAAATTCATAAAGCTTAAATTGTTCTGTGTGTCCAAAATGTTGAAAGATTTCTCCATTTTCATAAGTAACTGCAATTTTCATATCAATCGTCTCCTATCATTTTTCTTAAGTACAGTATACTACAAATAAAAAAATTGTCCAATCTCCACTACATTTCTTCTGCTAAATCATAAATAAGACGTTCTGTTTTTTCCCATCCGAGGCATGGATCTGTAATAGATTGTCCATATGTTCCACATTCTGCTGATTGAGAACCATCTACTAAATAGCTTTCAATCATCAAGCCTTTTACTAATTTACGAATATCTGCGTTGACACGTCTACTGTGCATTACATCCTTACTGATACGAATTTGTTCCAAATACTTTTTATTTGAATTCGCATGGTTTGCATCAATAATAACACCCATATTTTGCAATTTCTTTTCTTGATAGCTTTCGTATACTTTCATCAAATCTTCGTAATGATAATTTGCGATGTTTTCTCCTTGTGCATTCATACCACCGCGCAAAATAGCATGTGCATATGGATTTCCTTGGCTCTCTACTTCCCATCCTCGATAAATAAATGTATGCCCACTTTGTGCCGCTGTAATGGAATTCATCATAATTGATAAATCTCCACTTGTTGGATTTTTCATTCCTACTGGTACATCAATGGCACTTGCTGTCAGACGATGTTGCTGGTTTTCCACAGAACGGGCACCTACTGCAACATATGCTAATAAATCAGATAAATATCTATGATTTTCTGGATATAGCATTTCATCTGCGCAGGAAAACTCTGTTTCTTTTAATGCACGCATATGAATCTTTCGGATCTTTGTAATCCCTTCAAACATATCAGAATCATGAAGCGGATTTGGCTGATGCAGCATTCCTTTATATCCTGTTCCTGTTGTTCTTGGTTTGTTTGTATAGATACGCGGAATAATGATCATCTTATCTTTCACTTTATCTTGAATTGGACGAAGTCTTGAAATATAATCCATAACAGAATCTTCATAGTCTGCAGAGCAAGGTCCAATAATTAATAAAAATTTATCACTTTCGCCAGCAAGTACTTTTTTGATTTCAATATCCCTTTCTTCAAAGTTTTTTTGCATATCCGCTGTCATCGGATACATTTCTTTTACTTCCATTGGGATTGGTAATTTTCTTTTGAATTCACAGTTCATATCATTTCCTCCAGTCTGATTCCTAATGTCTCTATCATTTTATAATAATCCGGAAAGCTCTTTCTTACAGCTTGCGCCCCAGAAATTACGCCTCCTGTTATCGTACAAAGTGTAGCCAATGTCATTGCGATGCGATGATCATTATGACTATCTAATTCTTGTGTTGGTACCTGCAATTCCCCCGGATATACAAAAATTTCATTTTCCTTTACTTCTGTTTGTATTCCAAATTTCAAAAGTTCATGTGCCATTACTGTACCACGATCGCTTTCTTTTATCTTCAATCGCTTTGTACCTGTTAATTTTACTCCATGCTTTGCTGCGGCAACTCCCATCAAAATAGGTCCCAGATCAGGGCATTCTGAAATATCTAAGACCGCATGTCCATTTGAAAGTTGCTCAAAATACATTTGATATACCTTATCACCTTGCAGGCTATTTGTTCGAAGTCCCTCTATTGATACGGTTCCTCCTATTACATCCAACGCATCTAAAAACGCTGCATTCGAATAATCACCTTCCACATATCCATCTTTTGCCTGATAATGTTGTCCACCTTTTACATAATAACAATTTCCTTCTTTTCGAATGGAAATCCCATAATGCTCCAGTGCTTCCAACGTCATATCAATATATGCCTTACTTTCAGTCGGAGGAAGAATCTCCAATACACTATCTTCCTGAAGCAATGGCAGTGCATACAACAATCCGGTAATAAATTGACTGCTGATTCCACCTGGCACTTTAAAATGAGAAGCTTTTAGTTTTCCTTCTAAAATAAGGCTCTGCTCTTTTTGTTCAAATAGAATGCCTTGCTCTTTACAGATAGTCTCATATACATCCAGTGGTCTTTCCATCAAACGTTTTGCCCCAATAAACTTACATTTCATCCCACCTGTTAATAATAGAGGAATAAAGAAACGTAGGGTACTTCCACTTTCATTGCAATCCAACGCTTTTTCTGAAGTCAACGGCGTATTTCCGATACCTTTGATTGTTACCATCTGTTCCTCATATGTATATTGGCATCCAAGTGCTTCTAAAATTCCAAGTGTCGCTTTGATGTCTTCGCTCAGATCAATATGAGAAATATGTGATATCCCATCTGACAATCCTGCTCCCATCAGCAAACGATGCGCCATGCTTTTCGAAGGAGGCGCAGTTACATTTCCACTTGCAAGTCCCGGAAATATCTTTACTTTCATTCTATTCCCTCCTTTGCAGCCAGTCTGTTCCATAACGAAGTGCCAGCATATCACAAAGCACTATTGCTGTCATGCTATCTACCACAACCCTAGCACGATGGATGATTGCTGGATCGTGTCTTCCTTCGATTTGCATGCACACATCCGTCATGGTATTTATATCTACTGTTTCCTGTTTTTTATAAATAGAAGGTGTTGGTTTTATTACAGTACAGAATTGAATCGGCATTCCATTTGTAATACCACCATTAATTCCTCCGTTATGATTTGTTTTTGTCACAACTTTTCCATCTTGTACCATAAACGCATCATTTGCTTGACTTCCTTTCATCTCTGCAAAACCAAATCCTGCACCAAATTCTACCCCTTTTACTGCTGGTACACTGAATAATCCATGTGCTAACATACTTTCCATAGTATCAAACCAAGGTTCTCCAACACCTGCTGGAATTCCTGTAACAATCGTTTCTAAAATCCCACCAACACTATCGCCTTCTTCTGCAGCCATTTCCATATATCTTTGTATATCCTCTGCCGCTTGTTTATCCAGTACCGGAAACTGTAATCCATTCACAGTCTCAATATCAGCTGATAAATCAATAAATGGTCTATCTTCTATTGATCCACATTTTTGAACGTGAGAACCAATATGGATTCCTTTTCCCTGCAGCGCTTGGATGCAAATAGCGCCTGCTGCTACAATCGGTGTTGTGATCCTGCCTGAAAAATGTCCACCACCTCGATAGTCCGCAAAGCCATGATATTTTTCAATCGCTGTAAAATCTGCATGTCCAGGTCTTACCCAATCTTTTGTTTTCGAGTAATCCTTACTTCGTGTATTTTGATTTTCAAATAAAATACAAATCGGTGTCCCTGTAGTTCTTCCTTCAAATACACCACTAACAATCTTAGGTTCATCTGCCTCTATGCGCTGTGTCGAAATCTTTCCATGCGGTTTCCGTAATTCTAATTGATGTTTTATGAATTCCATATCTACTGGAATTCCAGGTGCAATTCCATCTAACACTGCACCGATTTCTTTTCCATGGCTTTCTCCAAATAAAGTTACGGTTACACTATTTCCAATTGTATTTTTCATGTTACTCACACTCCAATCTAGCAAGAACTTCTTGAATCTTCCATTCTTCAATGCTTCCCTGTCCAATTTCTGAAACATATACAACGGAGCAATTCTCATCACTTGCCTTTTTATCATGCATGATTGCTTCTTTTACTAAATCTATATCAAATTCGGAACGTTCTGGAATGATGAATCCAATCCTTTCGTAAATCTCTTTCAATTGTTTCTGCACCACTTCACTACTCATATACAGCATCCCAATAGCAACACATTCTCCATGCCAATATCTTCCCTTTGCTGCACTTTCAAATCCATGTCCGATCGTATGTCCATAATTAAGGATTTTACGTAAATGGCTTTCTTTCTCATCTTGTTCTACAATATATTTTTTTATACGAAGAGCTTGCTCTATGATTTCATCTAAATGTGCTCGCCAATCTCCTTTTTGGAAAAGTTCAAATAAAGAAGCGTCGTTTGTTGCTCCCATCTTAATTGCTTCCATCAATCCGTTTCGTACCTGTCTCTCTGGTAACGTAGATAGCACTTCTGGATCGATCAAGACCTTTTTGGGTTGGTAAAATGCACCGACACAATTCTTAATTCCTGCCATATTCACTGCTGTTTTCCCACCAATCGAAGAGTCTACCTGTGATAAGATTGTAGTAGGTATATTATAAAAATCAATTCCTCTCATATAAAGTGACGCCACTAATCCTGCCAGATCGCCTACTACGCCTCCGCCTACTGCAACCACACAGTCTTTACGACTAAATTTTTCCTGAAGCATTTGTGTCAAAATTTTTTCTGCCATCTGCAATGACTTGCTTCCCTCTCCTTGTGGAATGACTTTTACAATTGCTTTCTTACACTGCTTTTCAATCTGCTGTGCATATGTAATCGGAACACCTTCGTCTGTAATGATCATTACCTTACGTTCTAAATTCAAAAGCTCTGATGCCCGATGCAAGCATCCTCGCTCTAACACAATATCATAGCTGTTATTTCCAAGTTCCATACGAATCATAAGTCATTCCTCCTCAAAAACTAGTTAACCCATTATACGCCTGTTGAATTTTATTTGTCAACGATTCAAAAAAAACACTTGAATATTCTATTAAATTCGATATAATATTTCATGTGGGTAAACAATTTGCTGGAATGGCGCAGTCGGTAGCGCAACTGATTCGTAATCAGTAGGTCGTCGGTTCAAGTCCGATTTCCAGCTTATAAAAAGGGAAAGCACATTTGCTTTCCCTTTTTACATATTCATAATTGCTAATGCCAACATAATTTTCATGCGATTTTCATTTTGCGTAATATCACATCCCATTACTTCTTTTATCTTACCTATCTTGTAATTCATTGTATTTTTATGACAATATAAAGCATTTGCAGTATGAAGAATACTGCATTCATTCTCAAAAAATGTATTTAATATCTTCAAATATTCTCCTTGTTTCTTTTTGTCAAACTCCAACAGTGGTCCTAGTGTATCCTGCATATATTCTACTAAAATACGTTTATCTCTTGTATTTACCAACACTTGATAAATTCCAAGTTCTTCGTATTTTAATATATTTTTTTGAAATACTGTATAAGATAACCGTCTCGTTGCCAATGCTGTCTCCCACGCTTTCCAGATATCTTGTATACGCTGTACTGGCTTTCCAATTCCCACTCGGATATCGGTATCTTTCCTGCACATTTTTTCAAAATAATCCTCATACTGTTTTTTACTTGTTTCTGTCATAAATACAACCAATTTCCCATTTTCTTCATAAACAATACTTGTTTCCACTAGATTTTGCAGACTTTTTCTTTCCCTCTGTAAAGTTTCCTTCTCTTTTCGGCTTGAACAGCTGACAATTGCTATGGAATATATTTGATTTGTCAAAATTCCATTTTGTTCAAAACATGCCATATACAGTTTTTTATTTTCTGGATAAAGAATTGCATTTTTTAGTGCTGTAATCAGATTAGTTCCTCTTTTTTCATTTTCCAATAAAATTTCCGAAAAAATACGAATGATGTCAATATAAGGTGTATACCAACTTGCATGAAATAATGGAAACTCGATTTCATTACAATGTTCAATAATCTCATCTGAAAACATTTTTTCATCTCGCAATGATATGAGAAAACCACCTGCTCCACGTTCATTCAGTCCATCTATCATCTCCCATAACCATTCTTCTCGATCATAATTGATGCCGGAACTAAATACCAATTCATTTCCTTTAAGAAGTGGTAAAAACTCTGTCGTTTCAATTGTATGGAACCATTCAATCTTTTTGCCAAAACAGCTCTTTGTCACCAGTTTCACATCATATTTAGGATAAATCTCATGATATAATTTTTCTAATTCAACTGCCATAACTATCCCTCCGTAAAACCAATAATACCATATTTGTGTTCTAAGCACAATTTTTTTATAAATATAGATGTTTACATACCATTTTCAAATCAATTTCTCTATGGTATATTGTTCTTGAACACATGAAGACCCCGAATTTAAATGTGTTTATCATTCTTTCAAAAATAATAAATATTAAAAAGGTGCTGCATAGCACCTTTTTTGTTACTCATTTTTCATTTCAACTACATGAACATCCACTTGTTTATACGGAATTTCAATTCCCTCTTCATCAAATGTCAGTTTTATTTCCTCAATTAATTTCCATCTTGTTTTCCAATATTCTTCTGTTTTTACCCAAGCCCGAAGCCCTAGCACAACAGAACTTTCTCCAAGACTGTCTACAAAAATATTCTTTTCCTTCTCCTGTAAAATGCATTCATCTTCTACAAGAAGTTGCTCTAAAATTCTTTTTGCCTTTTTTAAATCTGCTTGATACGAAATATCCACACGTAAATCCAGCCTTCTTCTATCTTGTGCAGTAATATTTGTAATACTGTTATTAGCTAATGTTCCATTTGGTATGATTACCGTACGATTATCTAACGTATACAACTTTGTATAGAAAATCTGAATTTCCGCTACCGTACCTTCGTTTTTGTTCGTATCTTCGATAATATAATCTCCTACTACGAAAGGTTTCAGCAATAAGATAAGCACACCACCTGCAAAATTGGATAAACTTCCTTGTAATGCTAACCCAATTGCAACCCCCGCTGATGCAAATAATGCTGCAACAGATGCTGTATCTAATCCAAACTTTTTACCAATTGAAAATATCAGCAAACCATACAATCCATATTTCAACATGGAATCTAAAAATTGCTGTACTCCTTTATCTACATTTGCTCTTTCCAATGATTTTCGAACTATTTTACGTAACCATTTGATCACTTTTGCACCAACAACAAATACGATCAGTGCCAAAAGCACACTAATCAAAAAATCTATTACATTTGGCATACAATTTTCAACATATGCTTGAATACTTTTTATATTTTCCATCTAACTCTCCCTATTTAAGCGCTAAAAATGCTGCAAGATTTCCTCGTTTCCCCTCTGATGCCCGATGCGAAAATAAAATTTCCGGATTACAGCATGTACAAAGATTCGTAATTGCAATCTGTGTTCTTGGAATCCCCGCTTCTAATAATATCAATTCATTCGCTTTCCACAAATTCAATTGATATTTTCCGTTTTCTTTTTTATAAAAAAGCTGATTCCAATCCTCTTTTTCAAAAGCAGCTTGAAATTCTTCTATCACATCTTCACTTACTTCATAGCAATCTTGGCAAATGGATGGTCCCACTGCTGCAATTATGTCTTTGGGAGCACATCCATATTCTTTTTGCATTTTCTCAACAGTGCATTTGCCCATCTTTCCAACGGTACCTCTCCAACCAGAATGGCTCAATCCAATTGCCTTTTTTACAGGATCTACAAAATACAATGGTACGCAATCTGCGTAAAATGTTGTCAGACACACATCTGATTCGTTGGTAACCAAACCATCTACATTCTGATATGATAGTGGTCTTGTAAGTCCATTTCCGCAATCAGCCTTCGTCACTTTTACTACATTTGTTGTATGTGTCTGATGGGAAAGTACGAAACTATCTTCTGGAACATCTAATGCCTTTGCCATTCTTCGATAGTTTTCCCACACAGCTTCTTTTTTATCGCCTCTGGAAAAACTTAAGTTCATTGTGCTATAAATGCCTTCACTTACACCACCAAGACGTGTTGAAAATCCATGTTTTACTACTCCAGTTTTTTCCAAAATTGGAAACTGCAAAATACCAACATCATTTATCATACATTCTTTCAACACATTTTCTTCTGTTTTATATCTTAACTCTAATCCCATATTCACTCCACATAATCAAACGCATTTTTTTGTAGTAAGATTTTCTCTCCTAATATGCCAACCACGTCAAATCTACAAGGCATTTCTTGCAGATGATGTCGATACAAATAATACCTTGCACATTTAGAAATCTTACGCTGTTTCGTGATTGTTACTGCCTCAAAAGGATGCCCCTTTTGTAAATCGCCTCGATATTTCACTTCTACAAACACAAGTACTTCTCCATCTTTTGCAATAATATCAATTTCGCCTTCTTTGCAGTAAAAATTGGAATCCAAAATCTGGTACCCTTGCTCTTTTAGGTATACTCTTGCTCTTTCCTCATATTCTGTTCCAATTGCTCTTTTGTCTTTCAGTTCATTCACCCTCGTATCTATGAAACAAAGTTTTTAATAAATGTCTTGCGATGGATTGGTGTCGCTCCTTGTTCTCGAAGTGCTTGAATATGTGCAGCAGATCCATATCCTTTGTTGCTTGCAAAACCATATCCCGGCAGAACCTCTTCATACTGGACCATCAATCGGTCTCTCGTTACCTTTGCAATAATACTTGCTGCTGCAATAGAAATACTTTTGGCATCCCCTTTTATGATCGGCACTTGCTTTATTGTCACATCAGGAATCGTTACAGCGTCATTTAGCAATAAATCTGGTCTCACCTGCAGTTGTTCGATTGCCATACGCATTGCTTCGTAAGTTGCTTGCAAAATATTGATTTCATCAATACGTGCCGGGCTTACAATTCCAATTCCAGTAGCAATCGCCTTTTCCATAATTTCATCATACAATTCTTCTCGCTTCTTCTCTGATAATTTTTTAGAATCATTGAGATACAAGATGTCACAATCTTTTGGTAAGATTACAGCTCCTGCAACTACAGGCCCTGCTAAAGGTCCTCTTCCCACTTCATCAATTCCACAAATACAAGAATAGTCTGCATACTTCTTTTCATAAATTGACATATTCTCAATCCGCTTCTTCTCTATAGCTAATTTTTCTTCCTGTTTTCTGTATTTTGCAAGCAGGCTGACAACACCTGCTCGCGTATCTTCTGCATACTTAGTATACAATGACGCACGCTCATTCTTGTCAGCCTGTTCAAATTCTTTCTTTATTTCATTTAATGTTTTACTCATGAGAAACCACTCCTATGTCACTTAATGGCCAAATGCGCAACCAGGCTCTACCTATTATCTCATCTCTTTTGAGAACCCCTACACTTGCTTCTCGGCTATCTGCACTATTATTGCGATTGTCTCCTAATACAAAATATTCATCTTCCCCTAGCTCGATTGGTTCTTCTGCAATTCCAGGATTTAACATTACTTCTTTTCCATAATGTTCATCTAACTGGCGTCCATTGATATATACATATCCATCTATGATCTGCACAGTTTCGCCTGGAAGTCCGATAATACGCTTAATATAATGAGTATTTTCTTCATATCGATATGGGAAAACAATAATTTCATAACGTTCCGGATCACGTAAACGATACGTAATCTTATCTACAATCAAATTATCCTTATCATGTAACGCATTTTCCATGGACGTGCCACTTACCAAAGTTCTTTGTCCTACATATGTAATAACCAAATAAACGCAAGCAATTACGAAGAAAAGATATACGACCCATCCCCAAATTTCACGAATCATATTTTCCTTTGGACTTCGATTCGCAATCTTCATTTCTTTTTCTTTTTTTCGTTTACGATATTCATAACGACCTCTATGTGCCATGTTCATCCTTCTTTCCAGTTTTTATTCATAATCCTCTGGGAACTCTAACGTGATTCTGCCCAATCTTCCATTTCTGAAATCATCAATCAAAAGCATTGCCGCTTTATTTGTGTCCAATTCACTTCCTCGTAAAAGGCAATGTCTGCTCTCTGCAATATCACTGAGACATGCATATGGATCTTCTTTCTCTATAATATCATATTTTGCAGCTAATACACCCGCATATCTCTCTTTTAAGAAATTAATAAGTTCTGCTGCTAATTCTTCTATATTTAAAATTTCATCTTTAATAGAACCAATAAATGCTAAACGAAGACCTACTGTCTGATCTTCAAATTTAGGCCATAGAATCCCTGGTGTGTCTAAAAGCTCTACGTTCTTATTCAAACGAATCCACTGTTTTCCTTTTGTGACTCCTGGCTTGTTTCCAGTTTTCGCACAGGCTTTCCCTGCTAAAGAATTAATAAATGTTGATTTTCCTACATTTGGAATCCCAACTACCATTGCACGTACTGGACGATTTAAAATTCCGCGTTTACGGTCTCTTTCCATCTTTTCTTTGCAGGCTTCTTGAATCACATTTTGGATTGATTTGATTCCACCGCCCTTTTTAGAATTCACTTTTACTACAGAAAAACCTTTTGCTTTAAAATATTCTACCCAAGCATCATTTTGCTTTTCTTCCGCAAGATCATATTTGTTCAATAAAATCAATCTTGCTTTGTTCTTTCCTAATTCATCAATATCTGGATTACGGCTACTGATTGGTAAACGCGCGTCCACTAATTCAATTACTAAGTCAATTAATTTTATATTTTCCTGC
>CAYTRJ010000033.1:0-14730 GCA_964440185.1 uncultured Faecalimonas sp.
GTTACGAAGTGCTTATCAAATTGAATATATGATCAACGGAGATTTTTACGATAATGCTACATCATCAAATTGGTTTGGGTATTACTATAAACACGAGACAAAAGCATTTCAACAATAGGAAATAGCTGAGGAGGCAAGTAGCTATGAGTGATCGGAGAAAAAGAACTATAATTATATTATTTGTACTTGGAATTGTAATGATAGCAGGAGCTTCTTATATTCCAAGTGTGATGTACCAATTCATCAATGTAGACACAGACAGATATTGGGATTTACGATATGCACAACTGATTCCTAATATACGCATGTGTGGAGTGGTATTATCGGCATGGGGAATTGCAATGTATATGAAGAGCGATTTTTAGATGGCATAAATTATATTTGAAATGAAATATTTTGGATGTAACAACCGGTATCATATCAAATGAAAAAATGCAGAGAGAAAGGGTGAGTCCAATGTATATTGTGTAGATATATTCAAGTAAGATTATGTATTGACGCAAAGTAATGAAAGGAGATTGCTATGAGAAAAAAATTAATATCATTGATTTGTTGTATTAGTATGATTATGGGAATGACAGTAATTGCTGACGCTAAAGAAGAAACTTCACAATTAGAAGAAGTGATTGAATTTTCGGACTTAAAAATTATAACAAGAGAAGAATACATTTCGGATTATGCAAAAAAACATAATATTACTTATGAAGAAGCTGATAATATAGATAAAACATTAAATGCTCAAATATGGAATGATTATTGTGAAAAAAATGGACTTGTACAACCTCGTACGCTAATTTACGATGATTATTATACTAGTGCAGATGCGAAAATTTGGTATGTTAGATCTGAAAAAAAATATTCAGATGGAATAACGACACTTACGTATGGAGCACAGGGAAAAGTTATTGTTGATGCTGTCTCAAAAACTTTTGTTATTAATTCGTTCAATGGAAATGGATATATCAATCCACATTCAGGGATGATAACCATTGCAAGCGGATATTCTATCTATATAGATAATTCATCATATACAAGACTTTATATAAAAGTTGTTTGTACAGTTGAGATAGCTGTGTCGAATACAGCTTCTTTTGGAACAAGTGCTGCATTTGTTAATGCTGGATATTCGAATACCACAAATAGTTATTGGAGAAAGCAAGTAACTGCTAGTATTACAGAAACATTTTAGTAGGTGATTTGTATGAAGAAAAACAGAATAAGCATTTTAATAATTGCTGTAACTGCAATTGTAGTAATCATTTTTACTTCCGTATATTTTCGCTTGAAAAACAGTGATACAGTGAAAGAAAGTGTTACGGTTGAAAAAGAGGGAACACTATATACAGTCAAGGTGAGTGACCAAGGTTACAATAAAAAATTACCACTTATGCTTTCTGTTTCGTTTAAAACAGATCAACAAGGAAAGGTTATCGATGAAAGCAAAGTAGTAGACTATAATAAAACAGAAACACTGAAATATTCTAGTGTAAGAGCTTACATCAACAGTGAAAGTGAAAACCTTGTGTATTTATCTGTACATGTTGTAAATGTAAATGAATATGACAAACAGGGTGCTTTTAAATACTGTCATGATTATAGCTATGAAAAGAGATTCCGAATTGATTTGGATAAGCTTGAAGTTGTATATAATGAATGATTTTAAAGAACAATAGGGGTGGATGAATTTTAAAATCATAGAAAAGGGATTCTATAAATAAGTTTGCAAACTCTACACCACATTGATTTCCATAGCAAAATATGCTAGGATTTGGTGGGGTGAAATAAGATGAAATTATGGATGATTTATCTAATTGGAATAAATGGAATTAGTTTTCTTGTATATGGACTAGACAAGTGGAAAGCACGTAATAAAAAATATCGCATTTCAGAAAAAATGCTGCTTTTGCTTGCAGCAATTGGTGGAAGCATTGGTGCATATGTAGGAATGCAGATTTTTAGACATAAGACGCAGAAAGCGAAATTTTATTTGGGCGTGCCTGCAATCATACTTCTTCAAATTGGCATGTTATGTTATATTCGTATAAATTTATAAAATATGGAAATCCTCTTACCATAATGGAAAGGGGATTTTCTTATGAGGAAAGAAAAAAAGATCCGATTGGAAGAGTTAGATGAAAATGAAAAAATGAAATATGAAATAGCAGCAGAATTGGGACTTCTAGATCAAGTGATGGAATGTGGATGGAAGTCACTTTCTTCGAAAGAAACAGGTCGTATCGGGGGACTGGTAACGAAGCGTCGCAGACAAATGGTTGAAAAGTAGTGTGCAATCTGATATAATCAAAAGACTGGGGAAACAGGTGAGGTTATGAATGATAAGATACAATTATTAGATTTAGCAATTGATAATTACACTGCAAAAGATGCAATGAAGCTTGTTATCGAGTATTTAAATAAAGAACAATTAAATGTCGTTGAATTTATTACACTCAGTACACTTGGAAAGATTCAGAACCAAGAAGAACTCCAAAGACAGATTAGTCAATTTGATATTACCTTTGCTGGAGACAAGGCAATTTTAGAAGCAGCAGGAATTAAAGATGATTGGAGATTGCAACAGGCAGAGCCAATTTTATTTGTAAAGATGGTTATGCGATATCTGCATAAGAATAAGGTACGTGTTTTCTTATTGGCAGAGAAGGAATCTTCTATGAATAGGCTGAAAGAGATTTTGGGAGCTGGATATGATGGAATCCAAATTGTGGGAAGCGCAACGATGGAAGCACAAGTGTCGGACGATATGCTGCTCAATCAAGTGAATGGCGTGGAAACAGATTGTATTTTATCCACGTTATCATCTCCGTTGCAGGAAGAGTTTATTATTCGCAATAAGACATTACTTCATGCAAAATTATGGTTGGGATTAGGTATAATGCTGAATAAGATGACAGAAAGCGAATCTTTTGTACAGAAAATTAAAAAAATCATGATACGTCGGATTTTAAAACAACAAATTGAACAAACAAAAGTTGTGAACAATGACAAAGAGAAAAGTGAAATAAAAAATATAGAAAGTTGAGGAAATGCATAAAAAAATTGCATTTCCTCTTTCTTTTTTTGCAGTTTTGCATTAATATTAGCATTGGTATAGATTTTTTTTGCTTTTTTGACAAAAGTCTATTGGGCAAAATGCATATAAAAATGAAAATGGAGGAAAAGACTATGATATCCAATCAAATACTTCAAAGTACAATGGAAGGTCTCAAGGCAATCACAAGAGTTGATTTGTGCGTGCTTGATACAGAAGGGAATACACTTGCAACCACTTGTGTAGAAACAGAAGATTATACTGCATCTGTCAGAGCGTTTGTGGAATCAGCAGCAGATAGTCAGGTAGTGCAAGGATGCCAATTTTTGAAAATTTATGATGAATATCAATTGGAGTATATTTTACTTGCTCACGGAGGAAGTGAAGATGTATATACAATTGGAAAGTTAGCTGCATTCCAGATTCAAAGTCTTTTAGTTGCATATAAAGAGCGCTTTGATAAAGATAACTTTATCAAGAATTTATTACTTGATAATCTATTATTGGTAGATATTTACAATCGTGCTAAGAAATTGCATATTGACATAGATAAAAGACGTGTTATCTTTATTGTAGAAATGCCAACACAAAAAGATCCAAACGCATTAGAACGTATAAGAGGAATTCTTTTAGGAAAGACAAAAGACTTTATTACAGCTGTAGATGAAAAAAATATCATCATTATGAAAGAAGTTCAAAATAGCGAAGGCTATAGAGAAATGGAAAAGTATGCACATGAGCTTATGGAAATCCTAAAAGCAGAAGGAGAACGTGATCTGCACATTGCATATGGAACAATTGTAAGTGATCTTAAGGAAGTATCAAAATCTTATAAAGAAGCAAAGTTGGCATTAGATGTAGGCAAGATTTTCTTCGGAGAAAAAGATATTATTGCTTATAATACACTAGGAATTGGCCGTTTGATCTATCAATTACCAGTACCGCTTTGTAAGATGTTTATCCGTGAGATTTTTGAGGGAAAATCTCCAGATGATCTGGATGAAGAAACGTTGACTACGATCAATAAATTCTTTGAAAACAGTTTAAATGTTTCTGAAACATCTAGACAGTTGTATATTCATAGAAATACATTAGTATATCGTTTGGATAAGATTCAAAAGAGTACCGGATTAGATCTTCGTGTATTTGAAGATGCGATTACATTTAAGATTGCACTTATGGTTGTAAAATACATGAAATACATGGAGACTTTGGAGTACTAATCACTAGGAGGAGCGTATGATAGAATTAAAAGAAGTTACGAAAGAGTACTCAAAAGGGGTTGGGGCACTCAATGGTATCAGTTTGAAAATTGAGCCGGGTGAGTTCGTATTTATTGTGGGAGACAGCGGTTCTGGGAAATCCACATTTATCCGATTACTATTGAAAGAATTGGAACCTACAACAGGAGAAATTACTGTTATGGGAAAGAACTTGTCAAAGCTTAAACATAAAGATATTCCATACTATCGTAGAAAGATGGGAGTTGTATTCCAAGATTTCCGTCTTTTGAAAGATAGAAATGTATATGAAAATATTGCATTTGCACTTCGTGTAACAGAGACACCAACACGTGTATTGAAGAAAAAAGTACCAGCTGCACTTTCGTTGGTAGGTTTGGCACAAAAATATAAATCTTACCCAAAACAATTATCGGGTGGGGAACAACAACGTGTAGCAATCGCGAGAGCAATTGTCAATGAGCCATCTATCTTATTAGCAGATGAACCAACTGGGAACTTAGACCCAGCAAACTCATGGGAAATTATGAAACTTCTAGAAGAAGCAAATCAGAGAGGAACTACTGTAATCGTAGTAACACATAACCATGAGATTGTTCATGCAATGAAAAAACGTGTTATCACAATGAAGAAAGGTGTTATTGTGAGCGATGTAAAAGAGGTGGAGAGATAGATGAGAGTTAGTACAATAAAATATACATTAAAACAGGGAATTCGAAATATCGTTCGAAATAAGATGTTCTCGATTGCATCGATTGCAACGATGTCAGCATGTATTTTCTTATTTGGAGTATTTTTCTCGATTCTTACAAACTTTAAATACATTGTGGACAAAGCAGAAGAAGGTGTTGCAGTTGTTGTGTTTCTAGATTCTGATCTGACAGATGAAGATAAGAATGACATTCGCAAAAAACTAGATGCAAAAGATGAAGTGTTAGAAGTAAAATATGTATCTGCAGATGCTGCATGGGAAGAATTCTCAAAGAAATATTTTGGAGATGATGTAGATGCAGCGGAAGGATTTGCAGAAAATCCATTAGAAAATTCAGATAACTTTGAAGTATACATGACTTCTGTAGAGCAACAAGATGAGCTTGTATCATACATAGAAGGAATTGAAGGCGTACGTAAAGTGCAGCGCTCAGAAATGGTTGCAGATACATTGTCAAATGTGAATATGCTGATTGCTACCGTTTCAGGTGCGATTATTCTGATTCTTTTGGTAGTGGCAATATTCTTGATCAGTAATACTGTTATGATGGGGATTACCATTCGTCGAGAAGAAATTGCAATTATGAAATATATCGGAGCGAAGGATGCATTTGTTCGTGCACCATTCGTTATCGAAGGGATTCTGATCGGATTGATCGGAGCAGCGATTCCATTGATCATTCTTTACTATGCATATGAAAAAACAATTAGTTTTATCTTAACTAAATTCTCGGTTTTGAGTAATATTCTTGATTTCTTATCCGTAGGAGAGGTTTATAGAACATTACTTCCAGTTGGATTGGCATTGGGAATTGGGATTGGTTTTGTAGGAAGTTTCTTTACGATCAGAAAGCATTTGAAAGTATAATTTTCTAAAAGAGTACATAGCATATACAAGAGGATAATATATGGAAGAAAAAAAGAGTTTTAGAAAAGGGGCGCTTTGTGGCGCCCTTGCTATGTTATTGATCATAGCAATTATAGGAATCACAGTTGTGATATTTGCACTGTTGGGATTCGGAACAGTTATGGGGGATTCAACGGAACAAAAATTGCAGTCAATCAATTCGTTGCTGCAGTCACGTTATTTATATTATGATGATATTGATGAAGAAGCGCTGCAGGATGGAATTGTAAAAGGATATGTGGATGCCTTGGAAGAACCTTATACGGCATATTACAATGAAGAAGAGACAAAAATGTTGTTTGAGTCTAATAGTGGTGAGTTTGGTGGGATTGGAGTAGGTATCCTACAAGACATGAACACGATGCAGATTACATTTTCAGTTATTTATGAAGGTGAACCTGGAGAAAAAGCAGGATTTAAGGCAAATGATATTGTCTATAAAGTAAATGGTGAAGATGTGACCGGAATGGATATTGATACAGTAGTAGCAAAAATTCGTGGGGAAATCGGAACAACTGTGGAGATTACAGTGCTTCGAGGTGAAAATTTAGAAGAGTATACTGCACAAGTGACAAGAGAATTGATACAGACACAAGCGGTTTCTTATGAAATGAAAGAAAATAAGATTGGTTATATTCAAGTAGTCCAATTTGAAAAAGTTGCAGCGGAACAATTCGAAACTGCCTTGAATGATTTGCAAGAGCAGGGAATGAAAGCTTTGATTGTTGATTTGCGAAATAACCCAGGTGGAGATCTTGATACGGTTTGTGAAATGGCAGATCTTATATTGCCAGAAGGTGTTATAGTATCAACTGCGGATCGAAATGGAAAAGGTACAACACGTAGCTCGGATGAAGAACATCAGATAGATGTTCCAATGGTGATACTTGTAAATGAAAATAGTGCGAGTGCATCAGAAATATTTGCAGGAGCAGCAAAAGACCATGGCGTAGCTACGATTGTTGGAACAACTACATATGGAAAAGGAATTGTACAAGAAATCTATCAGTTATCGGATGGAACCAGTGTAAAATTAACAAGTTCTGAATATTTGACCAAGAGCGGAAATAAGATTCATGGTGTTGGGATTACTCCAGATGTAGAAATTGCGTTGGAATATGATGAAAATCAACCAGAATATGATAATCAATTAGAAAAAGCAATAGAAATATTGAAAAATGGGATGTAATTTACATTCCATTTTTTTTTGCACTATGGTAGAATAATCAATAGTATGTATTTAGACGCTCAAATTTATAAGAAACAATTTCTAGGAGGAAGAAAGCATGATTAATAAATTAGTAGCAAACATCAAAAAAACAAACGCACCCATTGTTGTAGGATTAGATCCAATGCTGGATTACATTCCAGAACATGTAAAGCAAGCAGCATATGATAAATATGGGGAAACACTGGAAGGTGCTGCAGAAGCAATTTGGCAGTTTAACAAAGAAATCGTGGATAAGACATATGATTTAATCCCAGCTGTTAAACCACAAATTGCCATGTATGAACAATTTGGAATTCCGGGTTTAATGGCATTTAAGAAAACATGTGATTATTGCCAAGAAAAGGGACTTGTGATCATAGGAGATATCAAACGTGGTGATATTGGTTCGACTTCAGCAGCGTATGCTATCGGGCATCTTGGACACGTGAAAGTAGGAAGCAAGTCGTATGCACCATTTAGTGAAGATTTCGTAACAGTGAATCCATATTTAGGGTCGGATGGGGTACAACCATTTATTAATGTATGTAAAGAAGAAAACAAAGGAATCTTCGTACTGGTAAAAACATCGAATCCATCTAGTGGTGAATTTCAAGATCAATTAGTTGATGGAAAACCATTATATGAACTAGTAGGAGAGAAAGTTGCTGCATGGGGTGAACAACACATGGGAGATGAATATAGCTATGTAGGAGCTGTAGTCGGAGCAACTTATCCGGAAATGGGAAAAGTCCTTCGTAAAGTAATGCCAAAAGCATTTATCTTAGTACCAGGATATGGTGCACAAGGAGGCAAAGGAAAAGATTTAGTTCACTTCTTCAATGAAGATGGACTAGGTGCAATCATCAATTCTTCTAGAGGTATTATTGCAGCGTATAAGCAAGAAGCTTACAAAGAATTTGGAGCAGAAAACTTTGGAGAAGCATCTAGAGCAGCTGTTAAGGATATGATTAAAGACATTCGTGAAGCATTAGAGCAACGCTAAGAGAAGGAGAAGAGAGATGGCAGAGAAAAGAAAAGAAATTGCAGTTGTTTTATCACAGGAACAACTTGCAGACAATATCTTCAGTATGTGGATCAAAACAGAGGCAGCGCAAGCTGCAAAACCAGGACAGTTTATTTCTATGTATACAACGGATGGAACAAAATTACTTCCAAGGCCAATTAGCATTTGTGAGATTGACAGAGAAGCAAGTAGCCTCCGAGTAGTGTACCGGGTAACAAGCGAGACTGCAGGGACAAAACAGTTTTCCATTTTGAAAGCAGGAGACAGTATTCCGATTGTAGGCCCATTGGGAAATGGATTTCCACTTGAAAAGGCCGAAGGGAAAAAGGCTTTCTTAGTGGGAGGCGGTATAGGAGTTCCTCCAATCCTAGAACTTGCAAAACAGTTAAACTGTGAAAAACAAATCTTGGTTGGTTATCGTGATGAACACACATTTCTTAGTGAACAATTTAGGGAAAATGGAACGCTCTATATTTCAACAGAAGATGGAAGCGTTGGAACAAAAGGTAACGTCATGGATAGCATTCGTGAGAATGGATTAACAGCAGACATCATTTACGCTTGCGGACCAACCCCTATGCTTCGGGCAATTAAGAATTATGCTGAAGAAAATGGAATAGAATGCTATATCTCTTTGGAAGAAAAAATGGCGTGCGGGATCGGAGCGTGCCTCGCGTGTGTATGCAAATCAAAAGACAAAGATCATCATACCAACGTGCATAATAAAAGAATCTGTAAAGAAGGACCTGTGTTCTTATCGACGGAGGTAGAAATCTAATGAATATGAGTATAAATATTGCAGGAGTAGAATGGAAAAATCCTGTGACGGTAGCTTCTGGTACATTTGGTTCAGGAGCGGAGTTTTCTGATTTTGTAGATTTAAATAGACTTGGTGCAGTTACAACAAAAGGTGTGGCAAATGTACCTTGGTCAGGAAATGCAACGCCTAGAGTAGCAGAAACATATGGTGGAATGATGAATGCAATCGGATTGCAAAATCCTGGAATAGATGTGTTCTGTGAACGAGATATTCCTTTTTTAAAACAATATGATACCAAGATTATAGTGAATGTTTGTGGACATGCACCGGAAGAGTATTTTGCAGTGGTGGAAAGATTGGCAGAGGAACCAATTGATATGATGGAAATCAATATTTCCTGTCCCAATGTCAATGCAGGATTTTTGGCATTTGGACAAGATCCAAAACAAGTGGAAAAACTAACAGCAGAAATAAAAAAACGTGCAAAACAGCCTGTCATCATGAAACTTACACCAAATGTAACTGATATTACAGAGATTGCAAGAGCAGCAGAAGCTGGTGGAGCAGATGCGGTATCTTTGATCAATACGCTTACTGGTATGAAGATTGATGTGAATCGCCGTACATTTGCAGTTGCGAATAAAACAGCAGGAGTATCAGGACCTGCGATTCATCCAATTGCAGTTCGTATGGTATATCAAGTGGCTAATGCAGTGAACATTCCAATCATAGGTATGGGTGGGATTTCAAATGCAGAAGATGCAATTGAAATGATTTTAGCAGGAGCAAGTGCAGTGGCTGTTGGAACAGCAAACTTCCATGATCCAAGTGTCACAATGAAGATTGTGGATGGGATTGAGGCGTATATGAAACGAAATGGATTCGAATCGGTAAATGATATGGTTGGTATTGTAAAATAGGGAGGAATTAGCGATGGAACAATATAAAAAAGAGTTTATTCAATTTATGGTAGACAGCAAGGTATTAAAATTTGGAGAATTCACATTGAAGAGTGGAAGAAAATCACCATTTTTTATGAATGCTGGTGGCTATGTAACAGGTTCTATGTTGAAAAAATTAGGGGAGTATTATGCAAAGGCAATCCATGATGCTTATGGAGATGACTTTGATGTGTTGTTTGGACCAGCTTATAAAGGAATCCCACTTGCTGTTGTAACTGCAATTGCATACAGTGAATTGTATGGGAAAGAAGTGCGTTATTGCTGCGACCGCAAAGAGGAAAAAGATCATGGCGCTGACAAGGGAAGCTTTTTAGGAAGTCCTTTACAAGATGGAGACCGAGTAATCATGATAGAAGATGTAACAACATCTGGAAAATCAATGGAAGAAACTGTACCAAAAGTAAAAGGCGCAGCAGATGTGACAATTGTGGGTCTTATGGTTTCTCTAAATCGCATGGAGGTAGGAAAAGGCGGACAAAAATGTGCTTTAGATGAAGTGAAAGAGCTGTATGGATTTGAGACAGCTGCAATTGTTTCAATGGATGAAGTTGTAGAATGTCTTTATAACAAAGAAGTAAATGGAGAAGTTGTGATTGATGATACATTAAAAATTGCAATTGATGCATACTATGCAAAATATGGAGCAAAATAGGGGAGGTATTTCATGGTAGAAAAAGCTTATAAAACGATGGGAGTTACAGGCGGTGCTTCTATTGCAATCGGAGTTACCGTAATCGTAGTGGGCGTTGTTTCTGGAGTGTTGGCAATTATCAGTGGAGCCAATTTATTGAAAAAAAGAAAAGGGTTGATTTTCTAATATGAAAAAACGCTCAAAATTATTAGGAAAAATGTTATTTGTATTTTATATTGTATTTTTGTTCTATTTCTTGATTTTCTCAGATTGGTATGGGAGAACAGGAGTGAGAGAGGAGTACCACTATAATTTGATCCTCTTTCAAGAAATAGGAAGATATTGGAAATACAGGGAACAACTTGGCATAATTTCCTTCTTTAATTTGATAGGAAATGTTGCAATTTTTGTACCATTTGGATTTTTTATGTCGATGGCAAGTTACAGGAGGAGATTTCTCAATGCAACTTGTCACGGCTTTTTGACGAGTCTTTTGGTAGAAGTGTTCCAATTGATTTCAAGAGTAGGCTCCTTTGACGTGGATGATATTTTGTTAAATACTGTTGGAGCGGTGATAGGGTACATTACTTTTGTTGTATGTGACATGATAAGGAGAAAATATGGCAAGAGAAAGAGATAGAGAAAAAGAAAACGAAAATAGAAAAAAAAGTAAAAATCGAAAGAAACGTAAGTATGGACAGGCAAAGCTAAAACATGCAAAAAGAGGAGTGTATTCGTGTGGGATAGCTGCAATCGTATGTTTTTTGCTGCTGACTACACTTGCGATAGCATATTTTAGTGGCGGCAATGCAGCACCATTCATTGGAGGAATTGGTATCATTGCCTTTTTATTATCCTGTGTTGGAACTTATATGGCAGTGAAAGGATTTAAAGAAAGAGAAAAAAATTATCTTACTTGCAAAATTGGAGGAACTGCCAATGTGCTGTTTGTAGTAGGATTTATAATGATTTTTTGTAGAGGATTGATGTAGATGATTAGAGAACGATATGACCTTACGATAGAGAGAATGTATTCGATTGTATCAGAAACGACAGTGGATGAAAGATATCAAGAATATTTTCAAAAAGTTGCAAGATTTATTCTAGATATTCATCAGATTGAAAGGCGTTTGGAATGTAAACCAGACAGCCTTTGCACATTAGAAGAGTTACAAAGTGAAAACGAAT
The DNA here is from genome assembly GCA_964440185.1 of uncultured Faecalimonas sp. Classification (GTDB taxonomy): domain Bacteria; phylum Bacillota; class Clostridia; order Lachnospirales; family Lachnospiraceae; genus Faecalimonas. Next base: position 11,684 of record CAYTRJ010000033.1, read on the forward strand.
ACATTTATAAAGACGTTATTGGCGACAATTATGAGACAAGCTATGCAAATCCAGCATATGCGGTGGAAAAAATTGGAGAAGAACTAGGGCAACTGCTTTGCTTTTTGTATACAGAAATACGAGGAGAGATTCCTTATGTGTATGAAAGAAGATTGGAATATCTGACAATCTGTAATGAGTTGTTTATAGAAATTTATAATTGTTTTGAAAGTGATGCACACCCAGAGGAAAAAGAAATCAGAGATATCATATATTGGTTTATAAGTGATTACTGTGATGTGTTTTTGGCAGACCGCATTAAGGAACAAGTGAACCCGGAAGCGTGCTTCGCAGCAGATATCATCATGCAAAGTGAGTTGGAAGACTTACGCTATTTATATCGTTATGGAGAATACATTTCTAAAAATGAATGGGAAACAGCTATGCATTTAAATTCATTGGAACAAGCGGTGATTGATCAAATGGCAGAAGTGTATACGGAAGGGTATCGAAGAGGATTTGAACTTGCAGGAATTGATTTGTCAAAGAAAGAAACAGTGAATATCCGCTATACAGTTGGATTTGAACGTGTTGTGAAAAAAGCAATTGATAATTTTGAAAAGCTAGGATTGAAGCCAACGATTTATCGTGCTGCAGTTAGTGCAGTGACAAAGAAGGGACAACATAAGATTGGGTTCTATGGCGGAACTCCAAACAAACAATACGAATATGATCATCGTGAGGATCAGGGTCTGTTTTTAGATAAGAAATTGGTAGAACGTAAACTGGATGTTATGAAAAATACTTATGAGCATCAAAAGGAATTTGCGAGTACATTTGCAGGTCCGGCTCTGATCGAAGTGTTTGGCGAAGAACCATTTGTGCCAGTGCAAAAACCAGAGAGTGTGGCATTGACAGATAAGCAAGAAAAGTTATCGGTGCTATATGACAGCAAAGCGGGACAATTAACAAACCAATATATTAAAGGTGAGGAAAGAAGTTTTACTATTGTGGCTTATCCAGTACCAGAAATTGGAGAACGTTATCCTGAAATCTTCAATGAAATCATTCGCATCAATACGTTAGATGCTGCTGTTTACGAAAAGGTACAGCAAACATTAATTGATGCGCTAGATCAAGGAGAATATGTTCATGTGCTAGGAAAAGGGAAAAATGTAACAGATTTAAAAATCAATTTATATCAGTTGCAAAATCCAGATAAAGAAACCATTTTTGAAAATTGTGTGGCAGATGTAAATATTCCAGTTGGAGAAGTGTTTACCTCTCCTGTTTTAGAAGGAACAGAAGGTGTCTTGTATGTGAGCAAAGTATATTTGAATGAATTACAGTATCTTGATTTAAAGATTACATTTGCGGATGGGAAAATTGTAGATTATTCTTGCAGCAATTTCGAATCAGAAGAAGAGGGCAAGAAGTTTATCAAGAGTAATTTGCTCCATAATCATGAGACATTACCAATTGGAGAATTTGCAATTGGGACAAATACGACAGCGTATGTAGTTGGGAAGGAATATCAGATAGAAGATAAATTGCCAATTTTGATCGCGGAAAAAACGGGACCTCACTTTGCAATTGGAGATACCTGTTATAGCTGGAGCGAAGAAAATCGTGTTTACAATCCAAATGGAAAAGAAATTGTGGCAAAAGATAACTCCATTTCTATTTTGAGAAAAGAAGATGTAGCAAAAGCATATTTTCATTGTCATACAGATATTACAATTCCATATGATGAACTGGATGAAATCAGCGTGGTAACAAAACACAATGAGAAGATCCAATTGTTGAAAGATGGAAGATTTGTGCTGCCAGGAACGGAACTGCTTAATGAGGCTTTCGAATAAATGGTTATAAGTATTTATAAAGAGAACTAACGACTAGAATGGTTGACACATAGAAATTGGGTTAGTAAAATAACTTATAAATAGCGACGAATTTATTTCGAATACTTATAAATAATGCGGAGGAAAACTAGAATGCCGAAAGTTGGAATTGTAATGGGGAGCGACTCAGATCTAAAAGTAATGAGTAAAGCAGCAGATATGCTTGAAAAGCTCGGAATTGATTATGAAATGACAATTATATCAGCACATCGTATGCCAGATGAGTTTTTTGAGTATGCGAAAACAGCAGAGGAAAAAGACTATAAGGTGATTATAGCCGGAGCAGGAATGGCAGCGCATCTTCCAGGAATGTGTGCGGCAATCTTCCCAATGCCGGTCATTGGTGTGCCAATGTCAGGCAAAAATTTGGATGGAATGGATGCTGTGTATTCAATTTTACAAATGCCACCAGGGATTCCGGTTGCCACAGTTGCCATTGACGGTGGAATAAATGCTGCAATTTTAGCAGCGAAGATTTTAGCGACATCTGATGCTGAGCTACTTGGACGATTGAAAGCATATTCAGTAGAAATGAAGGAAACAGTACAGGCGAAAGCGAATAAATTAGAGCAATTAGGTTATCGAGAATATTTAAAACAAATGTAAACACACGTTGGAGGAAGAGAAAATGGATTACAAGAAAGCAGGCGTAGATATTGAAGCAGGTTATAAGTCAGTAGAGCTTATGAAAAAACACGTACAAGCAACAATGAGACCAGAAGTGTTGACAAATATTGGTGGATTTTCGGGTGCATTTTCTATGGAAAAATTTAAAGACATGGAAAAACCAACATTGGTATCAGGGACAGATGGTGTTGGAACAAAGTTAAAACTTGCATTTATCATGGATAAACATGACACAATCGGTATCGACTGCGTTGCTATGTGTGTAAACGATATTGCATGCGCTGGCGGAGAACCATTATTCTTCTTGGACTATATTGCGTGTGGAAAAAATGAACCAGAAAAAATTGCTACGATCGTAAGTGGTGTTGCAGAAGGTTGTATGCAATCAGGGGCAGCGCTTATTGGCGGTGAGACAGCAGAAATGCCAGGATTTTATCCAGTAGATGAATATGATCTGGCAGGATTTGCTGTTGGCGTCGTAGATGAAAAAGACTTGATTACAGGGAAAGATTTAAAAGCAGGAGATGTTCTTATTGGTAT